>JANTFW010000029.1 GCA_024763245.1 Flavobacteriaceae bacterium
AGGAAGTCATAATCAAAAAAAATGGTTTACCATAATTGACAACTATCGAATATTATCCATAAAAAATAAAACAACCCAATACACTTTTACCAAACTGCATTTTTCGGAAACTAATTATCATTTTTACAGACTTTTTATCAAAACTAAAGATAAAGTATCCTTTGATAAAGTTCGATTATCAAAACACAAAGCCAACCCCATTTCTTACCGTAAATACAGTATTAAAAAGCAAGAAACAAGGGTAGACAAAAAAACAAAACAGAGCACCCTAAGTGTAGAATTAGCAACCCCCGTTCCTGTAAGTTGTTTACACCTAAGCATTGACAAAGACTTTGACTTTTATAGACCCATACGGATTGAGTACTTAGCTGACAGTATTAAAACTGAAGAAAAGACTCTATATCAATACCGCACTTTATATCGAGGAATCATCAGTTCTCTTGAGGAAAATCAAATAAATTTTAAGCGTACCATTACAAAAAAAATACGTATTATCATAGACAATTACGACAACCCTAAACTGCATATACATACGATTTCGGTAGAAGGAATTCCTCAAAAAATACTACTGCGTTTCACCAATAGTAAGATTCCTTATTACTGCTATTATGGTAATAAAAATGCGATTAAACCCAATTACGAATTAAAAGCTATTGCAACGCGTATACCTAAAAATATTGACGAAGTACGTCTTGGCGAAGAAGAAATTATAAATGCAAATTACAAAACCGGAACTAAAGGACTCTTTACCCATCCTATTTGGCTTTGGGCAATTCTCCTAATTACCATACTATTACTAGGCTCTTTTTCGATAAATATGCTACGTTCTAAATAAACACTCTATACACATGAAAAAACTCATCTTTATTCTTGCTACCCTACTTATAAATCTTCAAGGGTTTTCACAAGTAGAATTTTTACAATCAGGACCAATGGTAGGTTATTCTACCATGAAAGAAGCCCTTCTTTGGGTTCAGACCAACAAACCGACTAGTGTATTTTTTAAATATTGGGATATTAATAAACCCGATATAATTTACCAAACTAAAACTATCCAGACAAATAAAGAGAAGGCTTTTGTTGCCCGGTTAATTGCCGATAAACTAGAGCCAAATACGAATTATCAATATGCCTTATATATTAATGACACCCTGGTTAGCAGACCTTACAAATTAAGCTTTCAATCGCAACCTTTGTGGAAGTGGAGAGGCGATGCTCCCGATTTTAGTTTTGCCACCGGAAGCTGCGCCTATATCAACGAAACCGTTTACGACCGTCCGGGAACACCCTATGGAAGCGATTATAAAATCTTTATAGATATCTATAAAAAACATCCTGATTTTATGTTATGGCTAGGCGATAATGTCTATTTACGAGAAGCCGATTGGAATAGCAAAACCGGTATTCAATACCGGTATACGCATACCCGTTCCACCAAAGAAATGCAAGCGATGTTGGGTAGCATACATCAATATGCTATTTGGGATGACCACGATTATGGCCCTGATAACTCCGACAGAAGTTATTCCATGAAAAGAACTACCGAAGAAACCTTTAAGCTTTTCTCCGGAAATTCAAATTATATATTTGATGAAGGTAGCACCGGTTTTTTTCAATGGGCAGATTGTGATTTCTTTTTATTAGACGACAGATATTGGAGAACTCCTAATAATCGAACAGACATCAAAGAACATCATATTATTGGTGACAGACAGCTACAATGGTTATTAGATGCCTTGTCAAACAGTACCGCTTCCTTTAAATTTATTGCCGTTGGCAGCCAATTTCTAAATCCATCCGAATCTGGTGAAAGATATATTAATTACGCTCCGGAGGAACGCCTCCGCATCATCAAATCTATTGAACGTTTAAAAATAAATGGTGTCCTTTTTTTAACGGGTGATGTACATCATACCGAGTTGAGCAAAATTGATTTAAAGGAAGGTTACCCTTTATATGATTTAACCGCTTCACCCTTTACATCGGGAGTAAGCCGTTGGCATTCTAAAGACAATCCTACACAAGTAGAAGGCACATTGGTCGAAGATCATAACTATGCATTATTAAAGGTTTCCGGAACGCTTAAAGAGCGTCAACTCGAAATTATCATTTATAATAAAGATGGCAAAAAACAGTGGGCTAAAGTCATTACGGCTAATTCCTTAAAATTTAATTAGCATTTAGATACCCATCCTAACTAAAAACAAACAACTAATTTAATCGAATATGAGTAATTACCATATCAAACATCTCGAAGAATATTATAAAGTGTATCGTAAATCGGTAAGAGAACCCGAAATATTTTGGGAGGAGATAGCCGAGGAACATTTTTCTTGGCATAAGAAATGGGATAAAGTGTTAGAATGGGATTTTACAAAACCGGAAATCAAATGGTTTCAAGGAGCAAAACTAAATATCACTGAAAACTGTATCGATAGACATCTACGAACAAAAGGGGATAAAACCGCCATACTATTTGAGCCCAATGACCCCAATGAAAAAGCAGAACACATCAGCTACAAGCAGCTCTATGAACGCGTAAACCAATTTGCCAATGTTTTAAAAGATCAAGGAATCAAAAAAGGAGACCGTGTGTGTATTTATTTACCTATGATTCCGGAATTGGCTATTGCTCTTTTGGCTTGTGCACGTATTGGCGCCATACATTCGGTAGTATTTGCCGGCTTTTCTGCTACGGCATTATCCACACGAATTAACGATAGTGATTGCCGTATTGTCATCACCAGTGACGGTTCCTATAGAGGAGCAAAGACCATAGATTTAAAAGGTATAGTAGATGACGCTTTAGTAGATTGTCCTGGTGTAAAAACCTGTTTAGTCGCCAAGAGAATTCATTCTAAAATCACCATGAAAGAGGGACGTGATAAATGGCTACAACCCTTACTGGATAACGCATCAAAAAACTGTGAACCGGAAATTATGGATGCCGAAGATCCTTTATTTATTCTATATACATCAGGTTCAACAGGCAAACCCAAAGGCATGGTTCATACTACAGCCGGATACATGGTTTACACGGCTTATACCTTTAAAAATGTATTTAATTATAAGGATAATGATGTCTATTGGTGTACAGCTGACATCGGTTGGATTACCGGACATAGTTATATCGTTTACGGACCGCTTGCTAATGGAGCGACAACTGTAATGTTCGAGGGAGTTCCCAGCTATCCGGATTTTGGACGATTTTGGGCAATAATAAACAAACATAACGTAAATCAATTTTACACGGCACCTACTGCAATTAGAGCACTAGCTAAACAAAGTTTAGATTTGGTAAACCAACATGATTTATCTTCCTTAAAAGTATTAGGTTCCGTAGGTGAACCTATAAATGAAGAAGCATGGCACTGGTACAACGACAATATTGGTCAAAAAAAATCACCCATTATTGATTCTTGGTGGCAAACCGAAACCGGTGGCATTATGATTTCTCCTCTGCCCTATGTTACCCCAACAATACCTACCTATGCGACACTACCCCTTCCCGGTATTCAGCCATGTTTAATGAATGAAGATGCTTTAGAAATAAAGGGCAATCAAGTAGAAGGTAGACTCTGCATTAAGTATCCTTGGCCTTCCATTGCCCGAACGATTTGGGGAAATCATAAACGTTATAAAGACACTTATTTTTCTGCTTACGATAAGATGTATTTTACCGGAGATGGAGCCCTACGTGATGCTGTTGGTTACTACAGGATTACGGGTAGAGTTGATGATGTTGTTATTGTATCGGGTCATAATTTAGGTACAGCTCCTATAGAAGATGCCATCAATGAACATCCTGCTGTTGCCGAAAGTGCTATTGTAGGATTTCCACATGATATTAAAGGTAATGCCTTGTATGGTTATGTTATATTAAAAGATGTGGGTACAGATAGAAACCATGATAATCTGAGAAAAGAAATCAATCAAATTATTACAGAACATATTGGACCTATTGCCAAGTTAGACAAAATTCAATTTACAAGTGGCTTACCCAAAACACGTTCCGGAAAAATAATGCGAAGAATTTTAAGAAAAATTGCCCGTAATGACACCAAAGATCTAGGCGATACTTCAACCCTATTAAATCCGGAAGTAGTTCAAGAAATAATGGATAATGCGCTAAGGTAATTCTGGATCCGGTTAAAAATTACGATCAAATCGAAATCCTCCTTTTAGAATATCAAGGAACATTTTAAAATCTGAAAATAAGCTCCACAGTGGGTAACGAAATGTTGCGGGCTTATTTTTTTCATAAAAAAAATGCCCAACCCAAGCAAAACCATAACCTAATAAGGGCAAAAACCATAATAAATAATAAGCTTGTAGTATAAACGCAAGTAGTAAAACAACAAATACCAATGCAGTACCCAAAAAATGTAATTTTCTACAAATCGTATTGGAATGCTCCGTTAAATAAAAGCGATAAAATTCTTGATATGTTTTAATACGTTGCATAATAACTAACAATAACTGAAAGTCTTGTAAATAGTCGATTTTACAATCCTAAAATTAATTTATTCAAAAAAAGAATCTACAAATGCTATTTTATTAAACACCTGTAAATCTTCAATACCTTCGCCCACTCCGATATATTTAACCGGAATTTGAAATTGATCGGAGATACCAATCACCACTCCTCCTTTTGCTGTACCATCTAATTTGGTAATAGCCAAAGCGGTTACCTCGGTAGCTTTAGCAAACTGCTTGGCTTGTTCAAAAGCATTTTGACCGGTAGATCCATCTAATACCAAGAGAACTTCGTGTGGCGCATCGGGTACTACTTTTTGCATCACACGTTTGATTTTTGTCAACTCGTGCATTAAGTTTACTTTGTTATGTAAACGTCCTGCCGTATCAATAAGTACCACATCTGCATTTTTAGAAACTGCTGATTTTAAAGTATCATACGACACCGATGCCGGGTCACTTCCCATTTCTTGTCTTACGATAGGAATATCGACACGATCAGCCCATATTTGTAATTGATCTATAGCTGCCGCTCTAAAAGTATCTGCGGCCCCTAAGACCACACTTTTTCCAGCATCTTTAAATTGTTTTGCCAATTTTCCTATGGTAGTTGTTTTTCCCACTCCATTTACACCAACAACCATAATTACATAGGGTTTTTCTTTATTTGAAGTAGAAAAATCAAAGGAATCATCCAAGTTGGTAGCTGCAAGCAGCTTGGTTATTTCTTCTTTAAGAATCTTATTAAGCTCATCTGTGCCTACATACTTATCTTTAGCAACACGTTGTTCTATTCGATCAATAATCTTTAAGGTAGTTTCTACGCCCAAATCAGAGGCTATAAGTACCTCTTCAAGATTATCTAAAACGTCATCATCTACTTTAGATTTTCCAACAACAGCCTTAGATAATTTAGAGAAAAAAGAATTCTTGGTTTTTTCAAGTCCTTTATCTAAACTTTCTTTCTCTTTCTTGGAAAAAATCTTGTTAAATAAACTCATAGTATTAAGTGTTTACACGTCGTATTAAAAACTGTAAATATAAAATAAAAAAAAGCTACTCTCAAAAAAATGAAAGTAGCTCGCTTAGTATGTTTATAGATTGGTTTATTTTTTCTTTAACCAATCACTAACTTTATCAGGATCCATAATAGATTCAACAAAAGTATAAGCCCCAGTTTTGGGAGATTTTACCATTTTGATAGCTTTAGCTAATCTTTTAGATCCGGTCTGTAATGTTGCTACTGATTTTTTTGCCATGACTATTTAATTTCTTTATGAATTGTCATTTTATTTAAGATAGGATTAAACTTTTTAAGTTCCATTCTATCGGGTGTATTTTTCTTATTTTTAGTAGTGATATAACGAGAAGTTCCCGGTTTTCCGGATTTCTTGTGTTCGGTACACTCTAAAATTACTTGTATTCTGTTTCCTTTTGCTTTAGATGCCATGTTTTCCTAAGTTCTTATTTAATAAATCCTTTTTCTCTTGCTTCTTTCAACACCGCACTCAATCCTTTTTTGTTAATGGTTTTAAGGGCTCTAGTTGAAACTTTAAGCGTAATCCATTTGTCTTCTTCCGGAATATAAAAACGTTTTTTTACCAAATTAGCGTGAAATTTACGTTTCGTTCTATTTAATGAAAACGAAACATTGTTTCCGCTCATCGCTTTCTTCCCTGTTAATTCACAAACTCTTGACATTATCTATACCTTTTAAATGGTTTAATTTTAAACGAGGTGCAAAATAACAAATAATTTTTGGTTTTAACAAACAATTATTCGTTGTTTTTTATGATTTCTTTTTGCAGTAATTCTAAGGCTTTGGATGAGCTTCTATAAATTACTTTCTCTCTAGGCTGTCCAAAGTTAAAAAAATACGATTTTACCCCACGTGGAGATGCTATAGCAATATACACATCGCCAACCGATTTGTCCGTTTTATCGGTAGTTGGACCTGCATTACCGGTAGTTGCTATCGCATAATCTGTATTGAACTTTTCTTTTACCCCCAATGCCATAGCCTCAGCTACTTCTGCACTCACTACCGAATAGGTGTTAATCAAAGATTCCGAAACGTCTAATTCCTTTATTTTAATAGCTACCGAATAGCTCACAACACTTCCCACAAAATAATTTGACGCCCCGGGAATCATCGTTAACAAATGGGCTATATTGCCCCCGGTACAACTTTCGGCCGTGGCTAAAGTTTGATTGTTTTTGTTTAATAATCGACCTATTTCTCCTTCAAGTAAATAATCTTCATCATACCCTACTACTACATCATCCAATTGTCTTTCTAATTGGTGTATCGCCTCTCGTATCTGACTTGTCAACTTAGATTTATCGATTCCTTTGGCTGTAAGTCGTAAGCGTAACCTTCTATAATTAGGTAGATAGGCTAATTTTATATTTTGGGGTAAATTTTCCTCAAAATGTGCCAATCGAATAGCCATTTCACTTTCACGAATACCATACGTGATTAGGGTTTTATGAATGATAAAGGGCAACTTAAATTTTTGTTGCAATTTTGGCAAAACACCGGTACGCATAAGGTTTTTCATCTCAGCAGGCACACCGGGAAGGGAAATAACTATTTTTTTATTTTCAGCAAACCACATTCCCGAGGCAGTACCTATAGCATTGGGTAGTATTTCTGCTTTAGAAGGCAACATCGCTTGTTGTAAATCTGAATCGACAAACCTAAAATTCATTTTATGAAATAAGGCCTTCACATGAGCAGCAACTTTTTCATTTAAAACTAAGTGATCATTAAAAAAATGAAGTAAACTTGTTTTAGTAATATCGTCCTTTGTAGGACCCAAACCACCGGTAAGAAGTACAATGTCAGAAAATTGTAAAGCCCTTTCTAAAGCCCTTTTAATTGCATTTTCATTATCTTGAACAGAGCTAATCTGATAGACAGAAATACCCAACGAGTTAAGTTGCTGCGCTATCCATTTTGAATTTGAATCTAAAATCTGGCCGATTAAAATTTCATCACCTATGGTTATTATTTCTGCGTTCATAGAAAAATTTCAGACTATTTTCTTGCTATCACTTTTTTTACGGCAGCCACTATAGATTGGCTATTCAAACCGTATTTTTCCATTAATTGAGTAGGTGTTCCAGATTCTCCAAAACTATCATTAACGGCAACAAACTCTTGGGGGGTTGGTAATTCTTGTGCCAAAATACGAGCAACACTTTCTCCCAAACCTCCTAATTTATTATGCTCTTCTGCAGTCACGATACAAGCTGTTTTCTTAACAGATGCTAAAATAGCCTCTTTGTCCAAAGGTTTTATAGTATGAATATTTATTACCTCTACACGAATACCTACCTTTTCTAAAATTTCTGATGCTTGTAAAGCTTCCCATACGAGATGCCCAGTAGCGACAACGGTTGCATCAGTTCCTTCGGTTAAATGAACGGCTTTACCTATCTCAAACACTTGATCTTCCGGTGTAAAAACGGGCACTTTTGGACGTCCAAAACGTAAATATACCGGCCCGTTATAATCGGCAATTGCCTTGGTCGCTGCTTTTGTTTGATTGTAATCACAAGGGTTAATCACCACCATACCGGGTAACATTTTCATCATACCTATATCTTCCAAAGTTTGATGTGTTGCCCCATCTTCTCCCAAGGTTAAACCGGCATGTGAAGCACAAATTTTCACATTCTTTTCAGAGTAAGCAACGGCTTGTCTTATTTGGTCATAGACTCGTGCGGTTGAAAAATTAGCAAAGGTTCCCGTAAAAGGAATTTTACCCCCTATGGCTAAACCGGCAGCCATACCAATCATATTGGCTTCTGCAATACCTACCTGAAAGAAGCGATCCGGATGATTTGCAGCAAAATCACCCATTTTTAAAGAGCCTATCAAATCAGCACAAAGTGCCACTACATTGGGATGTGTTTTGCCTAATTCTGTTAGCCCGTCTCCAAAACCGGAACGCGTATCTTTTTTTTCGGTATAGGTGTATTTTTTCATCAGTTTATTAATTATTGTTTTGGCAAAGATATTACTTTATATGACAAGAAAACCCATATACGAGATTCAGATATTTTTTTTTAATCACTAATCGTGTAATTCATCAAAACCCTAACTTCAGGGTCAATTTGAATTGTGGTAGAATCTGTGAGCATTTTGCTCTTAAATTCATAATGCTCTTGTTGTTGATGTATAGAGATTATACGGTTTTCTACCCATCCGTTTCCTTTTATTTGTACCGGTAATTTTAATTGATACGATTCTCCAACTTGTCGTATATCTATACAGACTTTGTCTTTTTTTGTTTTCCATTTAAAATGGATAATCGGGATACTTTTACGATCCAGCCATTGTTCAAAAAACCAACCTAATTCTTTATGGCTAATCGATTCGGTAAGTCTGATAAAATCTGCTGTTGAAGCATTCCTATTTTTATAGGTTGCATAGTAGGTTCTTAGAATTTCAAAAAAATCGGCATCCCCTACCTCAATTCGTAGCATATGTAAAATCCAAGCTCCTTTTTCATACGAATTTCTATTCAGCATTTTCATCAAATCATTAGACTCATTATAAACTACCGGTTGTACCATTTTGTTTTTACTGTAGCGTATTACTTTATCACGCTCCATTTTTAAACGTTGGTGAAGTCTTTCTTTACCATACGTATATTCTAGATAAATATCGGTCATATAAGTCGCAAAGCCCTCGCTAAGCCATAAATCGCTCCAATTTTGTTCTGTTACACTATTACCAAACCACTGATGGGCTATTTCGTGGGCAATTAAAGGTTCTACATTATTGTAACCGTTTACCGATTCTTCTGTGTAAAAAATAGTTCCGGCATTTTCCATCCCTCCAAAACGTGTTTTAGATTGTATATTGGCTAATTTTTGATACGAATAGGGACCAATAATACTATCATAAAATCTAAGTATTGATATAGCCGGTTTGTAATCATCAACACCTTTTTCGGGTGCCTCTTTAAATACCCAAGAACTTACAGGTATACCCTTAATAACAGCATATTGCTTTACCCTAAAATCGGCAGCAGCAAAAACCATTACTTTTGTCGGAACAGGTACTTGGGTTCCATAAACAAAGCGGTTTGAATTTGTAAATTCTTTTTTAGATAACAATTTACCTACGGCAACGACTTGATAATGCTTAGGGGCATTAATGGTAAAGTTAAGCAGAGCTTTATCAGAAGGGTGATCGATTATCGGCAACCAATACCGAGCACGATTAGGCCAATTATCCCCAAAAAAAGTTCTTTTTCCGTATTTGTTATTTTTAATATACAACCCATCAACAGGTATTCCCGAATACTTAATTTCAATCCCTATAGTATCATTTTTTACCCAATTTCCGGAATTGTAAATCATAAGTTTATTATTCTTGTGTTCAAAACGAAGTTTTTTATGCGTAACCCTGTTCATTACCGCGCTAATATTCATTCCTTTTTCATTTGATGAATTGAGAAAATTCAAATAAAAAGAATCGAGATTCTTTTTTAGAACGATTTGTTCCCTAGCAATGGCTTCTATTACATCAGTAGAATCATTAATTGTAATAGTAAAATGGTAGGCAATGGCATCTATTTTTTGTAACTGAGGGTTAGAAAACTGTGCCTTTAGCTGTGGCATAAAGCCTGCTAAAAATAGAATGATTAATTTATATTTTCCTTTCATCTAATCGTTAAAAAGTTAGTAGTTCTTGATACAGTTTATGAACCGGAAGTCCCAACACATTAAAATAACTTCCTTCCAATTTTTGTATTGCCACGTATCCAATCCAATCTTGTGCCCCATACGCACCGGCTTTATCAAAGGGTTGGTAGTGGTCTATATAATAGGAAATTTCCTCCTCGGTTAACGGCTTAATAAACACCTTGGTAACGTCAGAAAATACTCGTTTTTTGTGTTTTGATTTTAAACATACAGCAGTAAAAACCTCATGTGATTTTCCTGATAATTGACGTAGCAATTCTACGGCCTCTACACGGTCTTTCGGTTTCATCAAAGCCTTTTTATCTAGCCAAACTATAGTATCTGCAGTAAGCAGAATGGTATCCTCCGATAGATCCATAAAAGAAGTGGCTTTTAAACAAGCTAAATATTCTGTAATTTCAGCACCTTCTAGATGAGACGGATAGTGTTCCTCAATTTCTTTTGTCTCTACGATAAAAGGAATATCTAAACCCTTTAAAAGTTCTTGTCTTCTAGGAGAACCCGAAGCTAAAATAAGGGTGTTTTTATGTAATTTATTTTTAAGAATATTCATTCAATGTATTTTTAATAAATGTGTAACTTAAAAAGGTTTAATAAATAATACGGCTATTATCCCAACAAACATCAATAGTTTAAGCAGTGTACTTAATTTATCAAAATCGGTCTCTTTCTTTGCCTTATGTAACTGCGACAAAAATAAAAATAAACCACTTAGTACTCCCGTAATAAGATATAGGGATAAAGCAAGTTGTGTATTAAACAGATAGACCGCTAAAAATACCACTAAAAAGATAGTTATCCCAACAAGTATCTCGACAAAACGAACACTTCCTTTCATACCATAGCGTATAGGTATGGAACGAACCCCATTGGCTGCATCACCTATTCGATCTTGGGTATCTTTAACTATTTCTCTAGCAAAATTTAATAAAAAAGCAAAGCTACCTAACACCAAAACAACCTGTACCAATGATTCTTGCGTGTCCATTTGCTTTTCCAATATCATAAGGATAAAAAGGCTATAAACAATCAATAAGGAAACGAGTATATTTCCTACCAGCAAGATTTTCTGAAGATAAATTGCATATAAATATAGTAATATAATGGGTATAATAAAGAGTAATACATTCCAGTAGTTATCCAGCCTAACCGATAGAAACAAAGCAAGAGCCAATCCTATTCCGGTAAGAAGCATATATAAAATAAATGCATTTTTAGTACTCAAATAACGAGGAATCCAAGTCTTTTCCGGTCGGTTAATCCGATCTATTGGCACATCATGTAAATCATTAATAATATAACCCGCAGCTGTAATAAACAATGTGGCTAAGACTACTACTACAAATTGAAAATCGGATAATTGGCGTGATGCATTAAATAAAGGAATTAAATGATAGGCAATCAATGCCTGTAACAAGGCAATCATCAAAAGGTTTTTCCATCGAATAATTTGAAAAAAATACATTAATTCTTTTTAAAATTCTTTTGAATACGCGCTAGATCACGTTTGTTATCCCTGTCTTTTAGCGTATGTCTTTTATCGTGTAATTTTTTACCTCTACAAAGTGCTATATCCAGTTTCGCCCATCCTTTTTCACTTAGGAAAAGTCGCAAAGGGATAATGGTTAAACCTACATCTTTTACCTTGCGTTCTAATTTTTTGAGTTCTCTCTTTTCTAACAATAATTTACGAGAGCTTCTCGGTTTGTGGTTGTAATAATTCCCATTGATAAATTCTTCTATATACATATTAATTACAAAGAGTTCACCTTGCTCATTAAATTCACAGAAGCTTTCCTTAATACTGGCTTTACCCTGACGGATTGATTTAATCTCTGTACCGGTCAAGACCATACCCGCTGTATATCGTTCTAAAATTTCATATTCAAAACGCGCTTTTTTATTCTGTATGTTTATGTTTGTCTGGTTCAATTTTGTTTATCCTAATTTGCCACAAAACTACATAATTTTGTGTAGCTTTGCCGTATGGCGAAAAAACCGGTTAAAAAAAAGAAAAAATCACCCAATAAAATAGGTGTCTTTTTACAAAACAGACAGTTTCAGTTTGTTTTGAGCATTTTTATGATGCTATTTGCCTTGTTGCTCATTACTGCCTTTATCTCTTTTTTTAAAACTTGGAAAGCAGACCAAAGTATTCTGACAGAATTAAGCGACAAAACGGTTATCGCCAAAAACTGGATTGGAAAATTAGGTGCACAAATCAGTCATTTTTTTCTATATAAAGGTTTTGGAATCGGTAGTTTTGTACTACCCATTTTGCTCTTTTTCTCCGGATTGTATCTTCTCTTGAAAATTCGTTTGCAAAAAATGCGAAAACCTTGGTTTTTTGGTGTTTTAGGAATGGTTTGGATGTCTCTTCTCTTTGGATTTATTCAGTTAAAAAATCCTTTATTTTCAGGTACTGTAGGTTTTGAACTCCATAAATTTTTAGAAATTTATATTGGAAAATTTGGTGTTGTTGCCCTTTTATTCTTAAGTCTTCTCATCTACATTGTCATTCGTTTTAAGCTTACACCTGAGAATTTGCTGTCTCTATTTCCCAAAAAGAAAACTGTAAACACCTCCGAAATAAGTGATAAGAGTTTTGATAAAATCAATAACGATACGGTAGCTGAAGTTCCTTTAGACGTCTTTACGCCCAAAGAAGCTATTATGGCCGAAGAACCTTTATTAGTAGCTGATGATAAGAAAGAACCCGAGGCAGAAGATGTAGCTATAGACATCGAAAAAGTACAAGATGAAACCCAAGTTAATGAAAATCTCTCGGACAGGCTTTTGGAAGATTTTGGTGAATTCGACCCCACTCTTGAATTGAGTAATTTTAAGTTTCCCTCATTAGAAAAACTCAAAGATTACCAAGAAAGCATTTCGGTTAATCCTGAGGAATTACAGCAAAATAAAGATCGTATTGTTGAAACACTACGTAATTATAAAATTGGAATATCACATATAAAAGCTACTGTAGGTCCCACTGTAACCCTGTATGAGATTATCCCACAAGCCGGTGTGCGTATTTCTAAAATAAAAAATTTAGAAGACGACATTGCCTTATCCTTAGCGGCTCTTGGTATTCGTATCATTGCACCTATTCCGGGAAAAGGAACTATCGGTATTGAAGTCCCAAATAAAAAACCCAGTTTGGTTTCCATGCGATCGGTTATATCTTCGGCTAAATTTCAAAACTCTGAAATGGAATTGCCCATTGCTTTTGGTAAGACGATTTCTAATGAAACTTTTGTTGTTGATTTAGCCAAAATGCCACACTTACTTATGGCAGGCGCAACAGGTCAAGGAAAATCAGTGGGTTTAAATGCTGTTCTTACCTCCCTTTTATATAAGAAACATCCGGCCGAAGTAAAATTTGTATTAGTAGATCCCAAAAAAGTAGAACTGACGCTCTACAACAAAATAGAAAGACATTACCTGGCCAAATTACCGGACTCCGAAGAGGCTATAATTACCGACACCACCAAGGTTGTAAACACACTTAATTCCTTGTGTATAGAGATGGACGATCGGTATGAGTTACTAAAAAATGCCTTTGTTCGAAATATTAAAGAGTACAATATTAAATTTAAAAGTCGACAACTAAACCCCGAAAACGGACATCGTTTTTTGCCTTATATCGTATTGGTAATTGATGAATTTGCCGATTTAATTATGACCGCAGGTAAAGAAATTGAAACCCCTATTGCCCGTTTGGCACAGTTGGCTAGAGCTATCGGAATTCATCTGATTGTAGCTACACAAAGACCATCTGTCAATGTGATAACAGGTATTATTAAAGCTAATTTTCCCTCTAGAATTGCTTTTAGAGTGACTTCTAAAATTGATTCAAGAACCATTTTAGACGGAGCCGGAGCCGACCAACTCATCGGTAAAGGTGATATGCTGTATTCGGGAAGAAGTGAACTGATTCGTTTACAATGTGCCTTTGTCGATACACCCGAAATTGAACGAATAACCGATTTTATCGGATCGCAACGTGCCTACCCTGAAGCCTATATCTTACCGGAATACTCCGGTGAGGAAGGAAATAGTAGTTTAGACATAGATATTGATGATCGTGATAAACTTTTTTACGATGCAGCTCTGGTTATTGTTAGAGCACAACAAGGTTCGGCATCATTATTGCAAAGAAAATTAAAGTTAGGATACAATCGTGCCGGACGCCTTATTGACCAGTTGGAAGCCGCTGGAATAGTAGGCCCTTTTGAAGGAAGTAAAGCACGTCAAGTATTAGTACCAGACGAATTGAGTTTAAGACAATTAATAGATAACGAAAAAAACAATATATAAAATGAAAATCAAGATTCTTAGTGTAGTACTTTTTATACTTTCTTTTTCTACCTCCTTTGCACAAAATAGTGCCAAGGCTAAAACTTTGTTAGATGAAGTATCTGCCAAAGTAGCTTCCTATCACACCATTTATTTGACTTTTGATTACATCTTAGATAATGAGAAAGAAAACATTCATCAGGAAACCAATGGTAATGTAAAAATTGAAGGTGAAAATTATCACCTTAATTTTATGGGTGTTGAGCGTATTTATGACGGTAAAAAAATCTACACCATAGTTCATGAAGATGAAGAAGTTGTCATTTCTGATGGGGATAGTGAAGATGAATCTGATTTTACTCCTTCAAAAATCTTGACATTTTATAAAAAAGGCTATCATTTTGAATGGGATAAATTAAAAAATATTGGTGGGAAAAGCATACAGTTTATCAAACTGATTCCCATTAATACTAATGCAGATATTCGATATATACTTTTAGGCATTGACACAAAGAGTAAAAATATTTACCAAGTGGTGTATACGGGTCAGAAAAACACCAATACGACATTTAAGATTCGATCATTCAAAACCAACACGTCTTTATCGCCTAATGAATTTAATTTTGACGAAGCCAAATACAAAGAAAAAGACTACATCATCACCCGACTTTGATTTAAAAAGTCATCGCTACAAAGCCCTTTTATTTTAACTCAAATATAACACCTATATTTGTCCCCAATAAAGCAAGATTTGTATTTTGATCTTTTTGAATAATTTTTTTGTAGCCTATAGCTTTTGAAAGTATTAAACAAGTATATATTACAGCAATTTTTTAGACCTTTTGTTTCTACTTTTCTTATTGCACTCTTTATTTTAGTAATGCAATTTGTTTGGTTGGTATTTGACGATCTGGCCGGAAAAGGTATTACGATGGTCATTTTATTTAAGTACATCTATTATATCATTATCATCGCTGTTCCAAGGGCTATTCCCATTGCGGTACTACTTGCTGCAATTATGGCTATGGGTAATCTTTCTGAAAATTATGAGTACGCTGCTATTAAATCAGCAGGCATATCCTTACAACGATTACTCCGCCCCCTCATTGTAGTGGTTATTTTACTCAGTTTCGTGAATCTCTATTTCTTAAACTATGCTTTTCCTTGGGCTGTTTTAAAACAAAAAAACATTTCCTATAATATCAAAAAACACAAACCCGCCCTTGCCTTAGTCGAAGGAACGTTTAATGCAGATATACCGGGCTACGTCATTAAATTTGATGAAAAGTATGGCGATGAAAAAAACAAACTTAAAAATGTACTCATATACAAAACAAATCTCGTTAACGGGAGTGTAAATACGATTACCGCAAAAAGAGGAACCATTGCCACAGAAGATAATAGTAAATACATGAAACTCTTTCTAGAAGATGGGTATTATTACAAGGAGCATTGGACAAGAGGCAGCGAAAAGAAAGAACGACAAAAGATGCCTTTTTCAGTGACCCATTTTGAAAAATACACGGTAAATATTGATATCTCTTCATTCAATACCGATGATTTAGACGAAGAAAAACGCAAATCTGACCGGGAGATGTTAAGTTTTAAACAATTGCGTTACTACTCCGATTCCCTTAAAGTAAAATTTGATGAAACGGTTAACAATAGGGCCAAATCACTAGATTATAAATCCCAATCAAAACTATTAGCTCCTCTGCCCGATACGGTTAAACTCTCCGTGAAATTACCTATCCTATCAAACTTTACTACCAGACAACAAGTAAGCGTGTTGGAAAGTGCTGTTGGCTCTGTTAACCGATCGCTCGATAATTTAAAGAGTTTTATTAAACCCTTTAAGTGGAAACAAAAAAGACTAAATTTAATTGACACAGAAACACATAAACGAATTGCACTTGCTTTTAGTGCATTGCTTCTGTTTTTAATTGGAGCTCCTCTGGGTGCTTTAATTAGAAAAGGAGGTTTTGGATTGCCGATGGTATTGGCTATACTGATATATCTCGTCTTTCATTTTGTTTCTACATTTGCTGGGAATATGGCCGAAACAAGTACTATCGATAACATTTTAGGCGGTTGGCTATCGACCATTTTATTACTTCCCCTGGGACTTTACTTAACCTATCGAGCAACTAGGGACAAAGGAATGATTAACTTCTCCCCTATTATCAATGCGTTAACTTCATTTTTAATTTTTTTTACCAAAAAAAATAAATCAAAATGAAAAGCTCCATAAGCTTGTTATTACTATTTTTCCTTTTGGGATGTAATATAGCCTCTAAAAAAGAAGCAACAACAAACCTTCAAAAACAATACAAGCTTACTGGAACCCTATTTGATCATAATGAGGAACTCCTATTTTTGTATGTCTATAGAAATAATAAGGTACAAAAGAAAGACTCTACACGTATAGAAAACAATCAATTCTATTTTTTAGACAGACTGGATGTCCCTGTTAAAGCAGCTTTACAATTAAAAAATCACACCCGATACTTTTCTTTTATTTTGGCAAACGATAGTATGCATATTGAAATGAATACCACCGATTACGCTAAGTCCAAGATTAAGCACTCACCCATAAATAGCAAATTAGCAGCAGTTCAAAAGAAATCGGCACAGATTTATAGAAAAATTGACTATTTATACCCACAATTGCAAAAAGCAAGGATAGAAAATGATGTAGAAAGTCTACAAAACATCAACAGACAAATCCAATTGATTATTGATCAAAATCAAGCATTTCTTTACAACTACATTAGCCGTAACCCCAATGATTACCTAGCTGCACTATTGCTTAATGACCTATGGCATACTAAAGACAAAGACAGTATTCAGCTACAAAAACTAGCATTACAACTGCATCCTGAGGTACAAAAAGCCTTAGATTTTGCTATTCATTAAAAAAGACTAGCTTTGCCGCTTGTAAAAAACAAGTATGCAGTCAATCAGAAACATCGCAATTATTGCCCACGTCGATCACGGAAAAACTACCTTGGTAGATAAAATCATTGATCAAGCCAAAATATTTGATCAACGAAAAACACGTACTGAATTATTGTTAGATAGCAATGATTTGGAACGAGAAAGAGGTATTACCATTCTTTCAAAAAATGTATCCGTTAACTATAAAGGGATTAAAATTAACGTTATTGATACCCCGGGTCACGCCGATTTTGGTGGAGAAGTAGAACGAGTCCTAAAAATGGCCGATGGGGTTCTACTTTTGGTTGATGCCTTTGAGGGGCCTATGCCACAAACACGATTTGTATTGGGAAAAGCACTTCAATTAGGCTTAACACCTATTGTAGTGGTCAATAAAGTCGATAAAGAGAATTGTACCCCGGATATCGTTCACGAAAAGGTATTTGACCTGATGTTTGCTCTTGATGCAACGGAAGAACAATTAGATTTTGCTACCATTTATGGATCAGCTAAAAACGGTTGGATGAACTACGATTGGAAAGATGAAATTGACAATATTTTACCTTTATTAGATACCATAATCGAAAGAATACCGGAAGCTCCTTACAAAGAAGGAACACCACAAATGCAGATAACCTCCTTAGATTATTCATCTTACACCGGACGTATTGCTATTGGCCGTGTTTACCGTGGAGATATTGAAGAAGGTAAAGAGTATATGCTTTGTAAAAAAGACGGTAGTACCAAAAAAGTAAAAATTAAAGAATTGCACACTTTTGAAGGTCTTGGAAAAGATAGGACTCAAAAAGTTCGAAGTGGTGATATTTGTGCCTTAACTGGTATTGAAGGTTTTGATATTGGTGATACGATTGCCGATTTAGAAAATCCGGAGGCTTTAGCACGAATAAATGTGGATGAACCGACGATGAGTATGTTATTTACCATTAACAATTCGCCTTTTTATGGTAAAGAAGGAAAATATGTTACGTCAAGACATCTAAGAAACCGATTATTTCAAGAAGTAGAAAAAAACTTAGCCTTACGTGTAGAAGAAACTGATACCGAAGACAAATTTAATGTATACGGTAGAGGCATTCTACATTTATCAGTATTAATTGAAACAATGCGACGCGAAGGTTATGAATTACAAGTAGGTCGTCCTCAAGTAATCATCAAAGAGGTTGATGGTAAAAAAATGGAGCCCTATGAAACACTCGTTATCAATGTTCCCGAAGATTTGGCGAGTAAAGCCATTAACTTAGTGACCCAACGTAAAGGAGATTTACTTGCGATGGAACCCAAAGGCGATATGCAACATCTTGAATTTGATATTCCTGCTCGAGGTTTAATCGGTTTACGTAATAAAATTTTAACAGCCACACAAGGCGAAGCTATAATCAACCACCGTCTTAGGGGGTATGATGTGTATAAAGGAGAAATGAATGTTACCTTAAACGGAGCCATTGTTTCTTCAGAAACCGGAAAAGCTACCGCTTATGCCATTGATAGATTGCAAGATCGTGGTAAATTCTTTATTGACCCTAACGAAAGTATTTATAAAGGACAAGTCGTGGGAGAAACCAACAAACAAGAAGATATGGGCGTAAACCTTATTAAGGGTAAAAAGCTGACAAACGTAAGAAAATCGGGTACAGATGATGCGTCTAAAATTTTCCCGAAAGTTACTTTCTCATTAGAAGAGTGTATGGAATATATCCGCGATGATGAATATTTAGAGGTAACTCCTTTAAGCTTGCGTATGCGAAAAATTAATTATCGCTAATTGTTGAACTTACTTTCAACAATAGCATAGGAATCTATGGCTATTTTCTTTTGGATCAATAATACTTGTTTTCAGGAATAATAGAATTGGCTATGACCTGTTATTATTGGTTATTACTGGTTATTCGCAATAATAAATAGCCCAATATTCCGGATAGTAAAGAACCTATCAGTATCCCTATTTTAGCTGAATCCATAAAAACAGGAGTATCATAAAAGGCAAGATTGGCAATAAAAATAGACATTGTAAACCCAACACCGGCTAACACAGACACACCAAATATTTGTTTAAAATTTATACCTTTAGGCAACTGAATAAGTTTTAATCGATTTCCTAAATAAGCAAAAGTAAAAACGCCTACTGCTTTACCTACAAAAAGTCCTATTACGATAGTAGATAGCAATGAAACATTTAATGGACTGTCTAAAGAAATAGCTACACCGGCATTAGAGAGTACAAAAATTGGTATAATAACATAAGCCACCCAATGGTGTAGTTTATATTCAATATTTTGTAGAGGAGAACGAACCCGTTCAGTTAATGACTCCATCTCTTCTATCTGTATCAATTGATTTTTAGACAGTACTCGATTGCTGTCATCTTCTTCTTGTTTAATAACATCAACAATTGAACGCAATTCATTGTAATATTTTTTCATAGCAATCTTTTGTCGGATAGGAATAGTAAAAGCCAGAAAAACACCGGCAATGGTTGGATGAACCCCTGATTTTAAAAATAATACCCAAACTACAATTCCCAACGTCAAATAGACATAACCAATATATATTTTTCGATACGAAAGAAAACCTAAAAATCCGATTATCAGCATGGCGTATACTAATAGTAACCAATTAATTGTAGTACTATAAAAAATCGCAATAACCAATACTGCTCCAATATCATCAATAATGGCAAATGCCGTTAAAAACACCTTTAAACTTAAAGGAATTCTTTTCCCTAAAAGTTTTAAAATCGCTAAAGCAAAAGCGATATCTGTAGCCATTGGTATTCCCCAACCTTTAGCCGTTTCTGCATTTTCATTTAACAGAAAAAACAGAAGAATCGGAACCAAAACACCCCCTAAAGCCGCCACAAATGGAAAGGCTGCTTTTTTTATGGAATCTAATTCACCGATTAGAAATTCACGTTTGAGTTCTAATCCTATAAGAAAGAAAAAAATAGCCATTAGACCATCGTTAACCCAAAGAATTAAAGGCTTTATTAATTCGAAGGTATGAAAACGAAAACCTAATTTATACTGCCAAATTGATTCATAATAGTCTCCATAAGAAGAATTGGCCCATAATAAAGCAACAATGGTCATTATAAATAATAATATACCGCCTAAACTTTCTGTCTTTACAAATTTTTGAATAGGTGTTATTATTTTTTTAATCATCTCATTTTTAATTCTATATTATTATCCTATGGCTCTATTACGAATATCAGTATTATTTTTTTCTCTTACGTTATACTTACTTATTGGTTATTTATACAACGTAACGACTCTATCGTTAATGGGTTGTACCGGCCTATAGTTACCTTTTAATATACTAGAAAATTTCTCGATTTGTTCTTTTGATGCAGTAATAGGAGTTCTAAGCACATACCAGTTTACCACTTCCGAACAAGGTGGTGTTGTTAATGAACCATTATAGCGATAATAACTCTTATCCATCGGTAGTAAACTCTCTAAATCGATTTCCTCTTCCGAATTATATTGCCCCTTAGATTTTGGAAAAAAATCAAGATACTTTTGTAAAAGAACATTCTCTGAACCTTCCTTAAAAATAACTCCAATTACAGCATAATCTGAATCAGAATGTTGATGTACAAAATGTACTTCCAAAGGAAAATGCTGCCCATCAATCATATGCTCACTCGGCGAATGATAATGAAATTGTAACAATTTGTATTCTTTATCATCTAAAATAGCATTATTGCCCTTAGACACATTGAATTGAACCGTATGGCCATTGTTAACAATAGACACTTTAGACCTTGCGTATTGAACTTTTATAGGTTTTGACTCTACACCATTTACGATATGATTCGTATCTATATTAATCGGCGACTGGGCCTTACCACCACAATCAGAAAACCCGTCACAAAGGTTTTTCCAATTCGCTGGTCCTTCTTCACCTTGATGATGCGTCCAATGAACCTCTTTACAATTTTTTTTGGAATCCTTTTTTAAGGTGTGTACTGCATCATTATGCAGGTGTACATCTTTTTCTTCCTTTTTTTTGTTTTGTTTACAAGATACAAAACTTATAACCGTTAGAATAACAATTAGGGTGCTAAACTTAAATTTCATTTGTTTATTGGTTTAATTATTAATATTATTTATTTTAAGATATCATTTTAAAAAATAGTTGAATGTAAAAATTAGTAATACTATCTTCACCTTCTCTTGAATCTGTCAATGCTGGCAAATGCTTTAAAAAAAACCTTTGTTGATGTACGCCCTCCACTAAGGTAGAAACTAACATTCTAGGATATTTAAATCTAGGGTTTACCTCATGAACTATCTCCGCTACCCTATTAACCATATTTTTATAGGAATCAAAACAGCCTTTTCTATTCTCTTTATCGACCTCCTTTGTATGAATAGCTTTTGCAGATTCTGCTATAATAATTCTATTTAATAGTACTTCATTAACATAAGAAACCGAAATATCTTCTAATACAGGCTCCGTTAATACTGTAATGGCCTTCTCTAATCGCACTATAGGTGATTCAATGTTTAAAGTCTCTAAAACTATCTTCTTTTCTAACCAACTCCAATACCAATTCGTCAAATAGAGCAATAACATATGCTTATTTTCAAAATATCGGTACAGGGAACTTTCCGGTGAACCTATAGCTATACTTAATTTTTTAAATGTAAAAGCCTCAAAGCCCAGTTTATCGATTAAATTAATAGCATTACGAATTATTTTTTGCCCCAAAATCGATGCATCCGGGTTCCTGACAAATAATTTATCAGAAACATCTATGGTTACTTGTAGATTTTTCATGTTTTCTAATCAACACACAAATTTAATAGTATTACTATCATTTAAAAAAGTAAAATTAGTATTTATGAAAAATTTAACATATTTAGCCATAAAAAAACATCCTAAAGAATCAGGACAGATTTTTAACCTGAGTTCGACCTAAGCTTTGCTGACAGTTTCAGATAATTAGCCTATAGGCAATCCAAATTTATGAGAATTATCCGGATAATTTGAGTGAATTTGGGGTAGTATATGGGCTAATTATCGAAATCTACTATTAAGAAAAGCCAATAATACAGCATCTTTTCACTAAAAACCATTTGCAATAACTAGTTATAACTACT
>JANTFW010000030.1 GCA_024763245.1 Flavobacteriaceae bacterium
AAAAAAGAAGGAGAGACGCTCTATCATGCCATTGGTAAAGGTTGGACTAGTGGTGCCGCAAGAGTGTTCTATAAAGTAGAAGACAATTACGAATCTTTTTTTACAAAAACCAATATTAAGCCCATTCAGTTTAAAAGACGGGTAAATGAAGATGGCTATATTATTAAACGCGATTTGTATTTTGACCATAACACAAAAAAAGTACTAATTGATGATCTTAAAAAGAAAACCAAAAAACAAGTTGCCATAGAGGAAGTTCAAGACTTAATCTCTTCTTTTTATTACTTGAGAAATCTCGACATCAGCGATATTGAAGAAGGAGATACCCTTTCTGTAAATCTGTTTTTTGATGGTGAGACCTATCCCTTTAAACTTGAATTTTTAGAAAAAGACATCATTAATACGAAATTTGGAAAAGTAAAAACTTGGCGAATTCGTCCACTAGTACAGAAAGGTCGTGTATTTGAGGGACAAGAAAGTCTTACTCTTTGGATTACCGACGATGCCAACAAACTACCCGTTAGAATAAAAGCCTCGTTGGTCGTAGGTTCGCTTAAAGCGGACTTGGATGAATTTCGAGGGCTTGCCAATTCTCTTAAGATAGAATCCAAATAAATCTGTAACTCCTATTTGAGATAACGGTGTTCAGTATATATCCTCTTAAAAAAAATTGAGTTTAGATTATAGGAGTAGTTAACCCATTCCATCTACTTTTTGGTTTTCACCCTACAAATAATATTCTTGCAAGTCCTTTCTTGCACAATTCTAAAAAAGTGTACTTTTGCAAGGAAATTAAATCGTCTAATGAGTCTAAATAGTTATAAGCAAGCTATCGTATTAGCACTAATAATCCTGTTCATCTCTTGTAAGCATAGCGGTGAAAAAGCGGATATGGTAGAGAAAAAGGTAGAAATTCCTAAACCCGTTTTACTATTTGGTTACAATTTGGATAATTACAACATGGTAAAAGATACTATCTCCAATAATGAAACTTTAGGCGTTATTTTAGACCGATACCACGTAGAATATCCAACCATATATAACATTGTCAATCAAATAAAAGACAGCTTTGACGTTCGAAAAATAAAAGTGGGTAAACCCTACACCATTTTATCTAAAAAAGATTCTACTCAAGAAGCACAAGTGTTTATTTATCATCCTAATCCTATTGAATATACCATTATCGATTTTAAAGATTCAATAGCCACAACCCGTAACGAGGAATTACCCATAAAAACGGTTACTAAAACTGCTTCGGGCATTATTGAATCTTCTCTTTTTGAGACCCTAGAAAATCTACATTTAAGCCCCGTTCTAGCACTTGATTTATCGGATATTTATGCTTGGACAATTGATTTTTATAGAATTTACAAGAATGATAAATTTAAAGTAATTTACGACCAAAAATACATCAACGACACCATACCCGTTGGTATTGGAAAAATCCATGCTGCCTATTTTGAACATAATGGCACCCCATTTTATGCATTTAATTATGTGGCTGATTCTATCAAAGGTTTTGATGAGTATTTTGATGATGAATCCCGTAATTTGAGGAAAGCTTTTCTAAAATCACCCATTAAATTTGGTCGTATTTCATCACGCTATAATATGCGCCGATATATAAAATTATACGGCAGGATTAAACCCCACTTAGGTACTGACTTTGCCGCACCGGTTGGTACGCCCATTATGAGCACAGCCAATGGAACAGTCATAAAATCATCCTATACAAGAGGGAATGGAAATTATGTTAAAGTTAAACACAATGCCACCTACAGCACACAATATTTACATATGAAAAAACGGGCCGTAAAAGTGGGCGATGTCGTAAAACAAGGGCAAGTTATTGGTTATATCGGTATGACAGGACATACAACCGGACCTCACGTGTGCTATCGATTTTGGAAAAATGGCAAACAAGTAGATGCGCTGAGGGAAAAATTACCGGCGGCTAAACCTATGCCCGAAAATATTAAACCTCATTTCTTTGACTATATAAAATCATTAAAAAAAGAATTAGATAGCATCCCCTACCCTAGTTTAAAAACACCTATGGTAATAGATAGTACAGCCTACACTATTAGCGATATAACTCGTTAACCCAAGCCTACAAAAATGTTTCAAAATACCAAACCAACCCAAACCAAGCATTGGGAAAAATTACAAGAGCATAAAACTAATTTTGAGGATTTTTCATTAAAAAACTTATTTAATGAAAACCCTGATAGAGAAAAACAGTTTACACTTCGTCTTGAAAACCTGTCTTTTAATTTTTCAAAAAACAGAATCACGGAAACAACACTTCATTTATTTGAAGGACTTACAAAAGAAATGCATTTAGAAGAAGCCAAACAAGCTCTTTTTAATGGAGAAAAAATTAATACCACCGAAAATCGTGCTGTATTACACACGGCTTTACGCGATTTTTCTAATAGACGAATTAAGGTAGATGGAGTGGCCATTTACCCCCTTATTAATGAAGCGAGAAACAAACTCAAAGATTTTACCAAACAAATTATTTCCGGCAAATGGAAAGGTTTTTCAGGAAAACCCATTGACACCATTGTAAACATAGGAATCGGCGGTTCCGATTTAGGCCCGAAAATGGTCGTAGAAGCCTTAGATTATTACACCAATCATCTAAACTCCTATTTTATTTCAAATATTGATGGAGATGCCACGAAAAGAGTTTTAAACAAACTAAATCCGGAAACTACTCTTTTTATTGTGGTTTCTAAAACATTTACTACCGTCGAAACCTTAACCAATGCCTCTACTTGTAAAAAGTGGTTATTAGAAAAATGCCCTAAAGATGCAGTTCAGAAACATTTTGTGGCTGTATCTACAAATACAAAAGCAGTTGTTGATTTTGGAATAGAAAGTGCAAGTATTTTTCCAATGTGGGATTGGGTAGGTGGTCGCTATTCTATGTGGAGTAGTGTAGGTTTATCCATAGCACTTAGTATAGGTTACGAAGCCTTTGAATCTTTCCTACAAGGTGCCAATACAGCCGACCAGCATTTTAAGCACACTCCTTTCAGAAAAAATATACCGGCTATTATGGGCCTTTTAAGTGTTTGGAACACCAACTTTCTTAACACACGTACGGAGGCCATACTTCCCTACTCCGAAGCCCTACGTGAACTCGTTGCCTATCTGCAACAACTTTTTATGGAGAGTAATGGCAAAAGTGTAGATAGAGATGGTGACCCTGTAAACTATGCTACAGGCAATGTCATTTTTGGAAGTACAGGAACCAATGCCCAACACTCTTTTATGCAATTAATTCATCAAGGTACCGATGAAATTCCCGTTGATTTTATTGGTTTTGACTCCCCCTTATATGGAGACAGTAAACACCATGATATACTAATGGCTAATTTTTATGCACAAAGTCAGGCCTTACTGGAAGGAAAAACCAAAGAAGAAGTCCACCTTAGTATGAAATTTGAGGGCGATCAAAAAAAGATAAATCAACTGCTCCCATTTAAAGTTTTTACGGGTAATAAAGTCTCTAACAGCTTTATTTTTGATAAACTTACACCCTATACTTTGGGAATGTTAATTGCTTTATACGAACACAAGGTCTTTGTACAGGGGATTATTTGGAATATTAACAGTTTTGATCAATTTGGGGTAGAATTAGGCAAAGAATTAGCAAAACGATTTTAACAACCTCTTTATATAAGTACATTTTGAATTAAAAGAGAAAGGAATACTTTCTTTCTTTAGGTTGTTAACAAAAACATAATATAAACTGTATCATAAAATTAGCAATAATAAGCTACTTTTATTATCTTTGCCACAAATTATTAAGGAAAATTAACAAAGTATACCGTTATATCCTTACTAATTCAATGAAATAGTGTATTTTTGTATAACAAAATTTTTAAAACGAAAATTAAACCAAATGAGAAATTTCAAAAACGTTTTAGTCGTTGCTTTCCTATTAGCAGGAACAACGCTATTCGCTCAAACCAAACTTACTGGAAAAGTTGTTGATGAGTACAATCAAGCTTTACCAGGTGCTGATGTAATAGTCAAAGGGACCACTACGGGTACCTCTACTGACTTTGATGGTAATTTTACCTTAGAAACAAGCGACAAAGCAGGAACAATTTCTGTGAGCTTTATGGGGTATAACACCAAGTCTCTTTCTTTTAGTGGAACTACAAAATTCGGATCTGTTCAACTAGAACCTTCTGCAGAATCTTTATCAGAAGTTGTTATTGTTGGAGTAGCTGATATCGCTAAAGATAGAGAAACACCTGTAGCTTCATCTACCATTAAAGCAACTGAAATTGTTGAAAAATTAGGTTCTCAAGAATTACCTGAATTATTAAACTCAACACCTTCTGTATATGCTACCAAACAAGGTGGTGGTTATGGTGATGCCCGTATCAATATTCGTGGTTTTGACCAACGTAACACAGCGGTAATGATTAACGGTATGCCTGTTAATGATATGGAAAATGGTTGGGTATACTGGAGCAACTGGGCCGGTTTATCTGATGTAACTAGCGCAATGCAAGTACAACGTGGTCTAGGATCTTCTAAATTAGCTATTTCATCTGTTGGAGGTACTATCAACGTATTGACACGTACTGCCGATCAACGTGAAGGAGGAAGTTTTTCTGCTGCTTACGGAAATGATAATTTCTTAAAAGTTACCGGTTCTTATTCTACCGGAAAAATGGATAATGGTTTATCTGCCTCTGTTTTGTTAAGTCAATTCCAAGGAGATGGTTATGCCTATGGTACTAAATTTAAAGGAAACACCTATTTTGTAGGCTTTGGATATGAAATCAACGATAAACATTCTGTTATGTTTACCGCAACCGGTGCACCACAATGGCACCACCAAAGATACTATGCTCCTTCTTTAGGTACCTACATTCAATATAGTGATGTAAATGGGGAGCCTGACACTAGATATAATGGTGATTGGGGTTACTATAAAGGCGAAGAGTTTACTTGGAGACAGAATTTCTACCACAAGCCTGTGTCTTCTATTAACTGGGATTGGAAATTTAATGATGCTTCTAACTTGTCTACCGTTGTGTACGCCTCTTGGGGACGTGGTGGTGGAACAGGACCTATTGGTAAAATCAATGGTGCTAGAGATTACTACGGACAATTTAAAGATGAAAACGGATTAGTTCGTTTTGACGATATTGCTGCTTGGAATGCAGGACAAAGTGTTCCTGATTTTGGATCAGACCGCTCTCCAAATAGTGATGGTGAATTTATTAATGATCGTTATAATGGATTTACTCGTAGAGCCTCTATGAACTCTCATGACTGGTATGGTGTAATCTCTAACTTTCACCATGATATCAATGACAATTTAGGTTATGATTTTGGTATTGATTTACGTACTTATAAAGGTATGCACTACAGAATTGTCAACGATTTATTAGGTGCTGATGGTTATACAGACAACCGCGATAGAAACAATCCAAACAGAGATATTACAGAATACTACGAAGCACTTCCTAGCTGGAATCCTTTTGTAAACATTAAAGACCAACAAAAAATTGAATATTACAATGACGGTGGTGTAAACTGGTTAGGTTCTTTTGGACAATTAGAATATAAAAACGAAACCGTTTCTGCTTTCTTACAATTTGGTGTATCACGCCAAGGATTCCAACGTACCGATTACTTTAACTTAGGAACTTGGAACGATACAGAACAAACATCTCCTTGGGAAAACCTTTGGGGTGGTAATGTAAAAGGTGGTGTTAACATGAACCTTAGCGAACGTCATAATGTATTTGTTAATATGGGTTACTACTCTAAACAACCCTTATTTAGAGCTGTATATCCAAACTATACTAACAATGATATCAACGAAGGCTTAACCAACGAAAAAATCTTAGGATTTGAATTAGGTTACGGATATCGTTCTGAAAGAGCTACGTTCAACTTAAACTTATACCGTACTTCTTGGGCCGACAGATATTTACAAGTTCGTTCCGGAGCTGGAACAGCTAGTATTGATGGTATCACAGAATTACATATGGGTGTTGAAGCAGATGTTACTTACAGACCTAATGATGTATTGAAATTTAAAGCGATGACTTCTTTAGGAAACTGGTCATATTCAGGTGATTCTTCCGGTAAACTTTATGATGACAACAATGATTTCTTAGGTGATTACACCTTATACCTAGACAATGTAAAAGTAGGAGATGCTGCTCAATTTACGGCTAGACTTGGTATGGACTGGAACGTATTTAAAAACTTTACTTTTGATGTAAATCAATCTTTTGCAGATAAATTATATGCTGCTATTGACGCTGAAGATTTTAGTAATCCTAATCACCAAGGTTCTTTACGTTTACCTGCCTATTCTTTGACAAATGCCGGTATGTCTTACAAATTCCACTTTGGAGACAAAATGGGATTAAAATTACGTCTTAACGTAAATAACGTTGCGGATCAAGTGTATATTTCTGAATCAGACACTAACAAATTTGCCAATCCTGGTGACGCTACTTGGAATGGTATTAATACTAACAACAGAGTTTGGTTCGGCTTTGGTAGAACGTGGAACGTATCTGCTAAATTCAACTTCTAAAAAACTAAGCTTTTTTATATCATTAAAGCCGCTACTTCTCGTAGCGGCTTTTTTCGTATCAAGAATAATCGCTACATTTGCCCCTTACTAAAAACCTAACGTATTATGATCTTACAATTACATTCTTACTGGGCCTATTTAACTCTAGCCCTACTGATATTTGCTTTATTAAATGCAGTAACCGGACTTATTAGGAATAAGGACTATAAAGAAAAAGATTTACGAATTTCATTATTTGTTTTGATTTTTGCACATATACAAATGTTGATAGGCTTGGCTTATTACTTTACTTCACCGGCTTATAAACACTTAAAAGAAATAGGTATGAGCGCCGGAATGAAAGATGCTCATTTACGATTGCTGACCATCGAACATCCTATTATGATGCTACTCGCTATTCTACTAATTACACTTGGGTTTTCTAAACAAAAAAAGCGAGAAACAGCAAAAAGAAAGTTTAAAACTATCGCTATTTACTACGGTGTTGCTTTGGTTCTAATCTTAAGTAGAATTCCTTGGGATCAATGGTTTGATTAATGCAACCGGTATTAGTTATTGATAATTACGATTCCTTTACCTATAATCTAGTGCATTATTTAGAAGCACTGGGATGTAAAGTTACGGTAATGAGAAATGACACTATTGATTATCAAAAAATAGACTCCTTTCATAAAATCATAATTTCACCGGGATCGGGTCTTCCAAAAAATGCCGGTCAATTAATGCCCTTTCTTAAAAAGTATTATGCTACAAAATCTATTTTGGGGATTTGTTTAGGACAACAAGCCATAGCCAAATTGTTTAAAGCGAAACTATTTCCTTTAGATCAAGTAATGCATGGGCTTAGCACAAGTATCACACACACCGAAAATGATACAATCTATATTGGAGTTCCTAAAGAATTCGAAGTTGGGCTCTATTTTTCTTGGGAAATACGTAATTTACCACAAGAACTAGTACCAACATCAACCTCCAAAGAAGGTATTATTATGTCTATTAAGCATCGTAAATATGACCTAAAAGCAGTACAGTACCATCCGGAATCAATAATGACGCCTTATGGAAGACAAATTTTGAAAAACTGGTTAGAAAATTAATAAACTATTTGTTGCTTCTATAAAATAAATGTAATTTTGCGTTTCTAAAATGGACCCATAGCTCAGTTGGTTAGAGCACCTGACTCATAATCAGGTGGTCGAAGGTTCGAGCCCTTCTGGGTCCACTTTTTTTGTAAGATTAAATTTAAAAAAATTTAGTAGTTTTAACCCTTTTAATAACAAAAACATATACACTATATTAATAAAATTAATATATTTGTTCGATATTGTTTTCTAAGCTTATGAGCACTACTCTAAAAAAATATGTTTTCTTGTTGCTATTTTTAGCAGTAAATTTATGGATGTATGCTCAAACAACTCCCCCTCCTCCTAACCCACCTCCACCTGGCCTCCCTATTGATGGCGGTGTGCTGATCTTAGCACTTCTTGGGGCTATCTATGGTATACGCAAACAAACAAATTAATATATCCTATTTCCATTTCTTTTTTCACCTTTTTATTATGTAATTTGGTGTACTTTTGTATAGAAATTTTTAGAATTACTAGTAATGGATAACATAAAAAAAATTCGTGTAGGTATTAGTATAGGAGATACAAATGGGATAGGAATAGAAATTATTCTAAAAACATTTAAAGACAAAAGAATACTAGAACTTTGTACTCCTATAATTTACGGCTCAAGTAAAATACTTACTACACATAAAAATTTACTAAATATTGCCATTCCTTTTCAACGGATTCAAAATGCAGAGGCTGCTATTCCAGGAAAAATAAATGTGATTACGATTTGGAATCAAGATATCCCTGTAGAAATAGGAAAACCAACTAAACAAGGCGGGCAAGCAGCTTTTCTTTCACTAGAAGTTGCAGTAAAAGATCTCAAAGAAAAAAAAATTGACGTATTAGTTACGGCGCCTATCAATAAGAACACCATTCAATCGGAACAATTTAATTTTCCGGGTCACACGGAATATCTAGAGCAAAAATTGTCCGGTGAAGCTTTAATGATTTTAATGACAGGTAGCTTAAAAGTGGCCTTGTTAACGGGACATATTCCGGTTACAGCGATCAGCAGTACCATAACACCGGAACTCATTTATAAAAAAGTAAATATCTTATACCGAACCCTCATTGAAGATTTTAGTATTACAAAACCTAAAATTGCTTTACTAAGCATCAATCCACATGCAGGAGATAAAGGTATAATAGGTGATGAAGATGAAAAAATCATGATTCCCAGTATAGCAGAACTCCAAAAAGAAGGGAAACTAGTATACGGTCCGTATGCTGCCGATAGTTTTTTTGGTAGTAATACCTACAAAGCTTTTGATGCGGTTTTAGCAGCTTATCACGACCAAGGTCTAACGGCCTTTAAGACTTTGGCTTTTGGCAAAGGAGTTAATTATACAGCAGGTCTTGATGGCATAAGAACCTCGCCGGATCATGGAACCGCTTTTGATATTGCCGGAAAGGGTATAGCAGACAACACCTCTTTTAAAGAAGCTATTTTTACCGCTATTTCGATTTACAACACTCGAACACAAAATAAAGCCTTGAAAGAAAACGCACTAAAGAAGTAGTTTATTTGTTTTTATTGCGATGTATAACAATATGTATAAAAATGAATTTTTTCAGTATCTGTAAACTTATGTGATTTATCAAATACGTTAGCCCTAATTATATGTATTTTCCATTAAAGTATGAGCTTATTCTGAATAATTTTCAGGGCAAATAGCTTGTTTTACAGATATTTTATTAAATTTGCAGGCTCAAAATGATTTAGATAGATGGATGCTTTACAGGAATATAATATCCCTTTTGTAGGATTAAAACTTGGAAAGCACCAATATAATTATCATATTGATGATACGTTCTTTACAGCTTATAAATACCACGATTTTGAAACTATCGATTGCGATATAGATTTAGTATTAGAAAAGAAAACCACTTTATTGGAATTGTTTTTTAAAATTCAAGGTACGGCAATGCTCAGGTGTGACACTACAAATGAACCTTATAAAGAATCCTTTGATAATTCTTTACAATTGATAATTAAATTTGGGGAAACGTACAATGATGATAATGATGAGGTATTGATATTACCACATTCAGCATATCAATTCAATGTGGCACAATATATTTATGAAGGCATTGTACTGGCATTACCGATAAAGAGAGTACATCCCGGTATTAAAGATGGAACGCTCCAATCAAAGGTATTGGATAAGCTCAGAGAAATAGAGAAAACAAACAAGAAACAAATAGACCCTAGGTGGGATAAATTAAATAAATTATTAACGTCGAAAAAACAGTAAAATGGCACATCCTAAGAGAAAAATTTCGAAACAAAGAAGAGATAAGCGCAGAACGCATTATAAAGCAACAACACCTCAAATTGCAACTGATTCTACCACAGGTGAAGCACATTTGTTTCATCGTGCACACTGGCATGAAGGAAAATTATACTACAGAGGTCAGGTCTTAATAGATGCTGCGGAAGTAGAATAAACTTAAACTTTACCATTATTTTAAAGAACTCTCATTTTGAGGGTTTTTTTGTTTAAAAAGACTTTTTTTTAGCATTTTTGATTAAAAAAAAGGTGTTTTTATCAAAATATTGCTTTACTTTGTCCTCATTATTTTACAGAAAAAAACTGTAAATTATTAAATTAATATCCAATTATGACTCAAATTACAGCTGCAATCACCGCTGTAGGGAAATACCTCCCCGATTATATCCTCACAAACGCAGAGTTAGAAACCATGGTTGACACCAATGATGAGTGGATTGTCTCTCGAACAGGTATCAAAGAACGAAGAATATTAAAAGGAGAAAATAAAGGCTCATCCTATATGGCTATACGGGCTGCTAAAGATTTAATTCAAAAATCAAAAATAGATCCTAAGGATATTGATTTGGTAATTGTAGCCACAGCAACACCCGACATGCAAGCGGCTTCAACAGCGGCTTATACGGCAACTCAAATCGGAGCAACTAATGCTTTTTCTTTTGATTTGATTTCGGCTTGTTCCAGCTTTTTATTTGCCATGTCCACAGCAGCAAGTTATATTGAAACCAAAAAATACAAAAAAGTACTTCTAATAGGGGCTGATAAGAATTCATCAATGATTGATTATACCGACAGAGCCACTTGTATTATCTTTGGAGATGGTGCCGGTGCTGTTTTATTTGAACCCAATGAAGAAGGTCTTGGGCTACAAGATGAAGTGTTACAAACAGATGGAAACGGAAGAGAATTCCTTCAAGTAGCTGCAGGAGGATCACAACTTCCCGCTTCTAGTGAAACCATTGCTAATAAGCAACATTACGTATTTCAAGATGGTAGAACCGTTTTTAAATACGCGGTTTCTAAAATGGCAGAAGTAGCTGATAAAATTGTGGCTCGTAACAACCTAACTAAAGAAAATATCGATTGGTTGGCCGCACACCAAGCCAATAAACGTATAATTGATGCAACTGCCAGACGTATCGGTTTAGATGAAAAACAAGTAATGCTGAATATTGAAAAATATGGTAATACTACATCTGCTACCCTACCACTATTGCTCAACGATTATGAAAATCAATTAAAAAAAGGGGATAAAATAATCTTTGCCGCCTTTGGGGGAGGATTTTCGTGGGGAGCTATATACCTAAAATGGGCTTATAATACCAATAACTAACCTAATACCTTATATATTATGGAATTAAAAGAAATTCAAAACCTTATCAAATTTGTAGCCAAAACAGGTGTAAACGAGGTTAAACTGGAAATGAAAGATTTTAAAATTAGTATTCGTTCAGGAGCTAAAGAAACTACCATTGTCCAATCCAATACACCGGCACATACGGTCCTAGCTGCACCACAAACCGATGAAGTTTTAAATACACCAACAAGCGTTGCTGATAAGAATGAAATTGATGACAGTAAATACACAACCATTACCTCTCCTATTATTGGTACTTTTTACCGTAAACCGGCACCTGATAAACCTAATTTTGTAAATGTAGGTGATGAAATACAAAACGACAGTATTGTATGCATTGTAGAAGCTATGAAACTCTTTAATGAGATTGAAGCTGAAGTATCCGGTAAAATTGTAAAAGTTTTGGTCGATGATGCAAGTCCTGTTGAATTTGGTCAACCATTGTTTTTAGTAGATCCTTCTTAGTTTTCTAATTATCAACTAATGAAGAATTCTTTTGAATTCTAACATTTTTAATTTATTAATTTTAATTAGCTAACTATGTTTAAAAAAATACTAATCGCCAATCGCGGAGAAATTGCATTGAGAATTATCCGAACTTGTAAAGAAATCGGAGTGAAATCTGTAGCGGTATATTCTACTGCCGATAGAGAAAGTCTTCATGTAAAATATGCAGACGAAGCCGTTTGTATTGGACCTGCTCCTAGTAGCGAATCCTACCTTAAAATGCCCAATATTATTGCTGCTGCCGAAATTACAAATGCAGATGCCATTCATCCGGGCTATGGTTTTTTGGCAGAGAACGCCAAATTTTCAAAATTGTGTGAAGAACATGGAATTAAATTTATAGGAGCATCACCGGAGATGATTTCTAAAATGGGTGATAAAGCCTCAGCAATAGCTACTATGAAAGAAGCAGGGGTTCCCGTAGTTCCCGGTTCTGAAGGTATACTTTCCAGTTTCGAAGAAGCCAAAAAAGTAGCTCAAGAAATAGGTTATCCCGTTATGCTAAAAGCTACTGCCGGTGGTGGTGGTAAAGGTATGCGTGCTGTTTGGAAAGAAGAAGACCTTCATGACGCTTGGGAAGGAGCACGTATGGAATCAAAAGCGGCTTTTTCAAACGATGATATGTATATGGAAAAACTCATTGAGAATCCAAGACATATTGAAATTCAGATTATTGGTGACTCCACTGGTCGTGCTTGTCATCTATCCGAAAGAGATTGTTCGGTACAAAGGCGTCACCAAAAGTTGGTTGAAGAAGCACCCTCCCCTTTTATGACACCATCACTTCGTAAAAAAATGGGAGAAGCAGCCGTTTTAGCTGCCGAATATATAAAATATGAAGGAGCAGGAACAGTAGAATTTTTGGTAGATAAAAATAAAAATTTCTACTTTATGGAGATGAATACACGGATACAAGTAGAACACCCCATAACCGAGCAAATTATTGTCAACTACGATTTAATACATGAACAAATTAAAGTTGCCGCAGGAGTTCCCATTTTAGGAAAAAATTATTTTCCTAAAATGCACTCTATTGAATGCAGGATTAATGCCGAAGATCCCTACAATGATTTTAGACCGAGTCCAGGAACTATTTCAACACTTCATATACCGGGTGGTCACGGTGTAAGAGTCGATACCCATGTGTATGCCGGATATAGTATTCCTCCCAATTACGATTCGATGATTGCCAAACTTATCGTAACAGCCGATACTCGAAAAGACGCCATCTGTAAAATGAAAAGAGCGCTTGAGGAATTTACTATTGAAGGAGTTCATACTACGATACCTTTTCATATCAAATTGATGGATCATCCTGATTTCTTATCAGGAAATTATACCACAAAATTAATGGAAACTTTCACTATGGAAGATTAACGGACAAAAAGCGAGAGTATTCTCGCTTTTTTTATATCTTTACTTTCCAATCCTAAGTAAATGAATGATAAAAAACTACAGATTGACGGCATTGATAAAATTATTCTAAAAAATTTAATACAGGATGCCAGAACACCCATACTTGGCATTGCCAGAGAAGTAGGAATATCAGGAGCCGCAATACACCAGAGACTACGAAAATTAGAAGCTTCGGGCTTACTAAAGGGATCCAAATTTATTATTAACCCAAAGGTGTTGGGGTATACAACTCTTGCTTTTGTAGGTATTTACCTTGATAGTGCCAGTAAATACAAGGATGCCATTACTAGTCTTACTAATATTCCTGAAGTTATTGAAAGTCATTATACAACTGGTAATTATGGGATTTTGATAAAATTATTATGCAAAGATAACGAACACCTAATGAAAGTATTAAACCATCAAATCCAAGAAATTAAAGGAGTTTCAAGAACCGAGACTTTTATTTCTTTGGAGCAACAAATAGACCGGCAAATTTCTATTTAACGATAAAAAAAACGGCTAGCGTTATTTTATTTTAGCTAATTAAAATCCCCTGTAAAATTCTTTTTAGTACTTTCGTTCACCTATATTAATGCAATATTACTAATCACGACTATAGATTAGTCCCCAAAAAACACCTCATATGACACCACAACACTCCTTTCATATACCCGTAATGGGCATTGGCTATACCATAGACACACCGGTCAAGGTTTCCCATTTAGGAATTGATTCTGTAATCTCTTTGGTAGATGATATTTTACTGGAGAAATTGCGTAAAGTCTATGCCGAAAAATTTGAGCTCCCTTATCAAGAAATCAGTACTAAAATAGAAGATTTTAGAGCTAAAAGAATTACTTCTTATCTCAATCTTATTAATGATATTGCCATAAGTAAATTTGACGCACTAAAAAACAGCACTTCAGAGCTCAGTGATGAATTGGTAGCCTATTTCAATTTACTACCCGATAGTTCAACGCTAAAAAAAGAATTTAAAAATTTCACAGATAAAGTGCCCAATTTCTCCGAAATAAAGAACTGGCTAAAAGATAATTTATCTATGGGTAGTATTGATGTCAATATAATGACCAAGGTAGATAAAGCCAATTATCTAAACGGAAAACAGTTGCCGATTACCTATAATGATGCCCATGCGGCACTAAGAGGGTTTGCCATGAGTAATTTAAATTCATCGGTAATACTTTCTGCCGGAATGAGTCCGCGTCTTTATGGTTACATAGAACAATTTGATGATTTTTACCCAGATAGTAAAGGCTTTATCAAGAAGAAAATTGTCTTAAAAGTTAGTGATTATCGTTCCGCGCTAATCCAAGGCAAATTTTTTGCTAAAAAAGGTTTATGGGTTTCAGAATATCGAATTGAATCCGGCTTAAACTGTGGCGGTCATGCCTTTGCTACAGACGGCTATCTTATGGGACCTATTTTAGCCGAGTTTAGAGATCAACGTGATACATTGGTTCAGGAAGTTGGCAGCATCTTAAAAACGGCATTGCAAAGCAAAAACCGGGAAGTTCCGGAAATGGATTTACAGCTTAAAATAACAGCTCAAGGAGGTGTAGGAACTGCTGAAGAACACAAATTCCTTATGAATCATTACCAACTAGACTCTGTAGGTTGGGGATCGCCTTTTCTATTAGTTCCCGAAGCGACAACTGTAGATGACATAACATTAAAACAACTAGCATCCGCTCAAGAAAAAGATTTATACCTAAGTAATATATCCCCTTTAGGAGTACCTTTCAATAGTTTAAGAGGAAATACTAAAGATTTAGAAAAATTAGAAGCGGCAAAAAAAGGACGTCCGGGGAGTTCATGCCCTAAAGAATTTTTAATCTCTAATAAAGAGTTTTCCGACAAAACAATTTGTACGGCTTCCCGACAATACCAACGTCTTAAAATTAAAGAATTGAATGCACAAAACCTATCAGAAGAAGCCTATAAAAAAAGCTATCAGAACATTGTTGACAAAGCTTGTATTTGTGTTGGATTAGGAACACCTGCCCTTTTGGTTAATAATATGGATACAAAAATTGAAGGTAAAGGGGTGTCTGTTTGTCCCGGTCCTAATATGGCTTATTTTTCCAAATTAAAAAGCTTGTCTGAAATGACTCAACATATTTATGGAAAACTAAATTTCACAAAACACGATAGACCCAATATGTTTGTTAAAGAATTAAGTCTCTATATTGATTACCTTAAGAATCAATTGGCAGAAACACAAGCTAGCATTACTAGTAAACAAGAACGATACTTTAAAACATTTGCTGAAAATCTTTCTAAAGGGATTCAATATTACCAGCATTTATTTAAGGATGTTAAAGATTCTTTTCAAGAATCTAAAGAAAAAATTCTTTCCGATTTACAAAGCAATTTACTTGATTTACAATCCATAAAGTCAAGCATTAATCAATTTTCTATTGACAAGAAAGAATAAAATGACACATTTATCTTTCGCGTTTTACCTTATACAAAAAATCAGAAACAAATTGAGTTTCTGATTTTTTTTTGATTCCTTTACGATTTAATTTAACGTCTTCCCATATAAATAAGGACATAATAGAATAAGGTAGCTAATGCGCCAACTGCCGCTACAACATAAGTTCTGGCAGCCCATTTCAAAGCATCTTTAGCCCCATCATATTCATTGGGGGCCAACATATGTGTACGGTCTAACCAAGCTAAGGCTCTATTACTGGCGTCATACTCCACTGGTAAGGTGACAAAAGTAAAGATTACCGAAAAAGCAAAAAAGACAATCCCAATCAATAGCAATTGAGGGAAGCTATTGACCAATAAAATTCCTCCAAGAATGGCAAATTGTGCTAATCTTCCGGTAACATTTACCGTGGGTACCATTTTAGATCTAAATTGTAACCATGAATAAGCCTGTGCATGTTGAATAGCATGCCCTACCTCATGTGCGGCGACTGCAGCTGCAGCAGCATTTCTTTGACTATAAACCGCCTCACTTAAATTTACCGTTTTGTCTTTAGGGTTGTAATGGTCCGTTAATCGTCCCTTGACTGAAATAACCTGTACATCATTAATTCCATTATCATAAAGCATCTTTTCGGCAATTTCTTTTCCTGACATTCCATTCTGAAGCATTACCTTAGAGTATTTTTTAAATTTACTCTTTAATTTACTTTGAACCATCCAACCAGCGAGGGCAATTAGTCCAAATAAAGCATATCCAAATAACATAGTTTTCTGTTTTTAAAAATTTACTATAAATGTATAAAAAGTTTTTATTTTCACTACTTTTACTACATAAATTATTCCATACTATTTTTAGAGACAAAATGGCAAAAATCCCTCATATATTAATCATTTATACTGGTGGAACCATTGGTATGATAAAAGATTATCAGACTAATGTACTCCATGCTTTTGATTTTGATCATATCTACAAAAGTATTCCCGAACTCAATCATTTAAACTGTAGCATAGAGAGTATTTCTTTCGAAAAACCTATTGATTCCAGCAATATGAATCCGGAATATTGGGAAGAGATTGCCCGAATTATTCAACAGCATTATAGCCGGGTTGATGGTTTTGTTGTATTACACGGATCAGATACTATGGCTTATACGGCTTCTGCCATTAGTTTTATGTTTGAAAACCTGTCCAAACCGGTTATTTTTACCGGATCTCAATTGCCCATTGGACATCTGCGAACAGATGCCAAAGAAAATATGATTACAGCTATAGAGATTGCAGCTGCACAAATGAAAAATGGGCGCCCCAAAGTGGCCGAAGTTTGTATCTATTTTGAATATAAATTATATCGAGCAAATCGAACAACCAAGACAAGTGCAGAACAATTTGAAGCTTTCACCTCACCCAACTATCCGGAGTTAGCCGAAAGTGGTGTCCATCTAAAATTTAACAAACCGGCACTTCAATCTATTGGAAATGGAAAAGAATTAATCTATAGACGTATTAATACACACCACATTGTACTTTTAAAAATTTTCCCGGGAATATCCAAAGAAGTTATACAGCACCTATTTAATTTACCTGGTCTTGAAGGCATTATATTAGAGGCTTACGGATCCGGTAATGCCCCAACTGATCCTTGGTTTATCAATTTGTTAAAAAAAGCATTAGAACGAAAAATACCTATCATAGATATTACACAATGTATTGCGGGAAGTGTAATGCTCGGAAAATATGAAACCAGTGCCGAGTTATTAAAACTAGGCTTAATTAACGGGTATGATATAACAACAGAAGCCGCAGTGAGTAAATTGCTCTATTTATTAAGTACTAACGAAGCCCAACATAAACTCAAAAGTCTTTTTGAATCTTCATTAAGAGGTGAGATTACAGCGGTCTAAATTAATTAGTTTTTTGGAAATCGAACCGTAAATACAGTTCCTTTATCTAATTCCGAAATAAATTGAATACTTCCACCGTAAGCTTCTACAATATTCTTAACCATAGGTAAGCCCAATCCCATACCACTTGTTTTGGTAGTAAATTTAGGCTCAAAAACTTTTTCTTTTACGGCATCGGCAATCCCTTTTCCATTGTCAGCTACACTAATTTCCACTTGCTCTCCCAAATCTCGAATATGCACTTCAATGGTTGGATTTTCCTGATCTAATAAGGCTTGATTTGCATTAGTAACCAAGTTTGTTACCACACGTATTAATTGAGTTTTATCTAAGTTTGCGATAATACGCTCTTGTTCACTAAAAAAAGAAATATACTTTTCGGAAAAAATATCTACGGCATATTTAGCCACTTCTACTACATTTAAAGGTTCTCGGTGAGCTGTAGGCATCTTTGCAAAATCAGAAAAGGCTGAGGCTATAGAAGTCATCGTATCTATTTGTTGAATAATCGTATTGCTAAAATCAACTAGTTTTTCCTTAGCATCCGGATCATTAGGATCAAATCTTCGTTGAAAACTTTGTACCGACAAACGCATAGGCGTCAATGGATTTTTAATTTCGTGTGCTACTTGTTTGGCCATCTCACGCCAAGCGTGTTCTCGCTCACTCTTAGCCAGTTTTACCGCACTGTCTTCTAATTGATCAATCATACTATTAAAGGCTCGAACAAGATTTTGAATTTCTTCACTACCACCCTGTAATTCAATTTTCTCATTCTGACTTGAAAAGCGGGTTTGGTTCATTTTATCTATTACCGTTTTAATAGAACGGGTTATATAACGAGATAATAAATAAGCTAGTCCTATAGCCAATGCCAAAATAAGTAAGAAAACACCTGATATACGAGCTAAAAACTCCGTGAGTTCTTTTTGAAAGAAAAGACTTTCTTGTAAGTATGAAATATTTAAAATTCCAATCGCATTATACTTACTATCATAAATATATGAAAAAGAAGATTTATAGGTTCTATGATTAAACACTAAATCTTTAACCACTCTATGGTGAACATCGTTTTGTAACTCATTTAAAATCGATTTTGAAATCGGTTTTAGTGTAGTGTCTTTGATAAAACTGGCTCTTGAGGTTTTAAGCAGCCTCCCATTTAAATCAAAAAGATAAACTTCCATACCGTGCACGTCGGCTATTTCATAAATCTTATCTCTAAAAATATTGGGCAAACTTTTGGTTTCTACCGTCCAAGTGGTATTAGCCAATTCGTAGGCAATATCTCTTTTAATAGCGTTTTCTTTACGTTGTAACCGCTTAATATGATAATCTAACGCCTGTTCTCTATACTGTTGAACGGTAATCCCAATTATCAAAGCCGATGCGATTACCACCAAAAGCAACATTGATAAAAAAATACGAATCTGTAATGAAAGTCGTTTTATTTTCACGTTGTAAAAGTAACAAAAAAGAATTTCTTACATTTGAACCGAACAAAACACTAACTTATGTTTTTAAAAAGATTAATCACTGTGATTATTTTGACACAAACGCTATTTGTTTGGAGCCAAAAAGAGAAAGATTCAACCCAAGTAGAAAGAAAAGTTTTTTTTGGTGGTAGCCTACAACTCGGTGTGGGCAATTCATATACTACCTTTGGTCTTAGCCCCTCTGCTATCTATGAATTTTCGGATAAAGTAGCCGCCGGTATTGGTGCCAGCTATACGTATTCTAACAATAAATTATATAATCTAAAATACAATATTTACGGTCTAAGTGCATTAGCCTTATATAATCCTATGGAACAGGTACAACTATCAACGGAGTTTGAAGAAATGTATATCAATATCCATAGTGATACGCCAATAGATTCGTATTGGCTACCTGCTTGGTATTGGGGCGTAGCCTATTCGATGGGGCATAGGGCAGCGGTAGGTATTAGATATGATGTGCTATATGATAAAGACAAGAGTATTTACGATAGTGCATGGACACCCTTTATCCGAATTTATTTCTAAAATACACCTTTTGCCATTCGCGTTGTAAGATTTTATATGTCGCTTTTTTAGCTAATGCGGCTACAGACTGTACACCGTCGATCTGCATAGATTCTTCAGCGATATCAACTCTATAGAGTAACTGCATATATCCATCAAAATTATGAGTTATCAATTTTTCAAGATCTACCAGAAGGTTCTGGTACAAAGCTTCAGGTCTTGTAGCATCTAACAATTGAATGGATAGTCCGGATAATTGAAAATCTTTTTGCAATTGGTGTACTAAACTTTTGTATAAACCGGAATCAATAATTATGTTTAGTAAACTATGACTATCTGGCGCTGTTGGTATCATTTTTTACGATCTTCTAATTGTAAAACCAAGGCTTTTAAAGCATTTTTTGTTGAACTTGTAATAGCGAGTTCCTCTAAAATAGCCAGAGCTTTTGTGGAATGCTTTTTAATTTCTGTTGTAATCAATCGATCTATTTGGTGCTTTTTAAAAAGGGCTTGAATGGTTATTATCTTATCCGTTTCATCTTCGACATCTTTATTATACCTATTTTTAAAATCATTTAAATCGGATTCCGATAGTAATGAGGCCATCTTACAATACAACCATGTTTTTTTCTTTTCCAGTATATCTCCCCCAATCCTTTTGCCAAAGGAATCTTGGTTGCCAAAAGTATCTAAAAAATCATCTTGCAGTTGAAATGCCAACCCCAATTGGATCCCAAAATTATATATCTTCTCTTGTTCTTTTTTACTAGCACCTGCAACAATTGCACCCATTTGTAATGCTGCGGCTAGCAAAACGGAAGTCTTGTACGTAATCATCATCATATATTCCGAAAGGCTCACATGATCCTTTGTCTCAAAATCCATATCATATTGTTGTCCTTCACAAACTTCTATGGCTGTTTTACTAAAAAGAACCTGTAAATCCTTAAAAATAGAGGCATCATACGACTCTAGTAGTCGATATGCTTTGATCAACATCACATCTCCGGAAAGAATGGCAGTATTTATATTCCACTTTTGATGAACTGTAGCTTTTCCTCTTCGAATAGAAGCTGCGTCCATTACATCATCATGCAATAAGGTAAAATTATGAAAGACCTCTACCGCTAAAGCAGCCGGCAAAGAATTTTTAGCCACCCCTCCGAATGCTTCCGTAGCTATTAGCGTAAGAATGGGCCGTAAACGTTTGCCCCCTAAACCGAGAATATAGGCCTCCGGATCATATAAATTCCGTGGTGCTTTTGTCGTATAATAATTAGATAAATACTCCTTAAATAATTGATGAAATTGTTGTATTAGCACAAGTCTTATTTTTGGGTAAAAATACATAATATTCCTTTATCTCTTTTAGCTATATATTGAAAACACAATTCCAATTTTAAAATTTTTAAAAAACTCTGGAAACTTTTTACGTTTAATTAGTTTCCTTTTTATATATTTGCCCCGTTTTATGCAAGAAAAAATTTTACAAATCGCCAGTCAATTATTTTTAAACCACGGGTTTAAGAGTGTTACTATGGATGATATTGCCGAAAAAATGGGAATCTCCAAAAAAACCATCTACGAATATTACAATAATAAAAATGACCTGATTAGGGCAACGACACATTTTGTTTTTGAACAAATTACCCAAGAGGTAGATCGGATTTGTTGTAAAGACTGTAGTCACTCTCCTATTCGAACTCTTTTTGAAATCAATTCCTTTATGAATAAACACCTCAATGAGGATAATTCTCCGGAATATCAACTTCAAAAGTATTATCCGGAAATTTATAATACCTTAACAGAAAAACGATTCATTGCCATTACCGATGGAATAAAAGAGAATCTGCTTCGTGGTATTGAATTAGGTTTATACAGAAAGGATTTAGATCTTGAAATTATTGTACGCCTTTATTTTAGTGTCGTTTCCAGTATAAAAAACTCAGAAGTATTTCCCAAAAGCGATTTTAGAATTTCTAAAATCATGAACGATTATTTATTGTATCACATTCGTGCCATTGCTACACCAAAAGGCTTGAAAGAGCTTGAAAATTATTTAGAATCAAAAAAAAATTAAGGATAAACCCATCATTAAAATGAAAAGAGTAATTATACTACTGCTAGTCCTAATCCCCTCACTAATTTGGAGTCAAGAGAAGCATAACTTTACACTTCAAGAAGCTGTTGACTATGCTTTGCAGAATGCCTATGCTATTAAAGATGCTGATAACGATATTGCCGCAGCAAATAAGAAAGTTTGGGAAACCACAACCATGGGTTTACCACAAATAAATGCCCAAGTAGATTATCAAGATTTTATCAAACAACCAGTATCACTTATTCCTGCTGAGTTCTTTGGTGGAACTCCGGGAGAATTTGCAGAAATTTCTTTTGGAACAAAACAAAATATGAAGGCAAGCGCCACCTTATCTCAATTGCTTTTTGATGGTTCCTACCTGGTTGGTTTACAATCATCACGTGTGTATTTAAAGATTAGCGAAAGTCTTAAATCTAAGACCAAAAGTCTGGTGAAAGAAGGAGTTACCAATGCCTATGTAAGTGTCCTTATGATTCAAGAAAATTTGAATATACTCCAAAAGAACAAAGCCATACTGGAGAAAAATGTATCCGACACACAACAAATTGTCAAAAACGGTTTTGCAGAAGAACAAGATGCGGAGCAATTGCAACTAACGTTGAATAGCATCACAAATCAACTTAAAAACATGCAACGCATGTATACCTATACACTAAATATGTTAAAATA
>JANTFW010000031.1 GCA_024763245.1 Flavobacteriaceae bacterium
GCAATAGATTCGCAACCCAACAAATAGGAATCATAGGCTCCGCCACGGCAATAATTTCCTGTAGATGGCCAAAGGGCTTTTTGAGTACTGGGATCAAAACGACCTGAGACCAGCTTTTCTACCAAAGGACCAAAGGTGGCTCCTACTTTATGGGCGCCTGTAGGGAAATATTTACCGATCATAACAAAAATCCGCGCCTTTACTCCGGTTAAAGCAGTGGGTAATTCTAAGTAATTTACTTTGCCAAAACCACCTCCAAATTTAGTCGGTTCATTTTTCCAGGTAATACGAAAAAGATTTAAGGAGTTTAAATCCCAAAGTCCGATATTTTTTAATTTATCTTTAATTTTTTCCGGTATCAATTCCGGATTTTGCATTTGTTTATAGGTAGGCAATATTATATGTTGCTCTTTACATTGCTTAATAGTATTTTCTAATACTTGTTCGCTACTCTTCATAAGTTCGTGTATTTAAATGGTTTTATAACTGTTGAGCTGCTTCTAAAATGACACGCATTTCGGCAGCTCGATTTAATGTAATTTCTGTGTTATCTTTTTCAATGGCATACTCTTTTATGGTAAAATCGGAATTTAAAATTAAACTAAAATTACTAGACTTGTACCGGTAGGAATTTTCCTTTTTTTGTAATGAGTATTGTCTATTATTCTCTTTAAAGAAAATGGTATCGGGTGTAGTATCCTCGAAGTAATAACTTGGTACTTCAGCCGTTTGAAAGGCTTGTTTGTTAAAATGTAAGTGCGGCTTTTCTTTATAAGGGGCTCCCGATGACGGACAGAATGTATTGCAATTTCCACATTCGTTACACCAATCTTCGATATGTACTATTTGATGTTCTTGCTTAATTTGATAGGATTCCCCGGTCATTATTTTGGCTTTTCCCTCTATAATTACCACTTTTTGCAGTTGTAAGTCAACCGGTTTTATTTGATAGGGATACAAGGCTAAATTAGGACAAACTGTTGTACACACATCACAGATTTCATCACAGTATAAACAACGTGAAGCCTCTTCCATCGCCTCTTCTTTTGTTAAGGTTTTAGAAATAATTTTAAAATTACCGGCATTAGCTTCGGCAGCGTGAAAATCAGCTTGTGAAGGATGCGTTTTTGTCTTTTTAATTTTTATTTCACGAGTTGTGATGTCTTTTTGATATAATTTATCGGTAGCTGAAGGCATTTGCAGACCGGCTTTACGTATAATTTCTTCGGCTGCTTTTCGACCATCACCTACCGCATCGATAATACTGGCACCACCACGTAGCGCATCACCGCCAATAAAGACATTTTCTATTTGTGTTTCGTAACTACCCGTTTTCGTTGTTAGACGCTCCGGGTTCATAAAGTCGAACACCACATCTTGACCAAAAGCAGGAATTACAGCATCAGCTGTAAGGGTAAATTCAGAATTTTTAATAGCTATGGGGCGTCGGCGTCCACTGGCATCTTTTTCGCCTAACTCCATTTTTATACAAGCCAGTTGCGCTACCTTTCCATTTTTTGATATAATTTTAGTAGGCGACACCAACTCCATTATATCGATATCTTCTTTTTGCACCGCCCAAATTTCTTCTTGGTCGGCAGGCATTTGTTTTATACTTCTTCGATAGACTACTTTAACACAGCCTCCTTTACCCACCAATCGTTTGGCTGTTCGGGCGGCATCCATTGCGGTGTTTCCACCCCCGATAATGATGATGTCTTTCCCTATGTGTAACTTTGGATTTGCTTTAGCTTCGTATAGAAATTCCAAAGGATTTAAAACGCCCTGTGCGCTATCGCCCTCTAGACGAGCGTCTTTGGCTTTTTGTGCGCCGGCAGCGATAAAGATGTACGCATTTGTTTGCTGTAACTCTGTAAATAGTGTTGAATCCACAGCCGTATTATAATGAATGTGTACGCCTAAATCTTCAATACGTTTAACATCGGCTAAGACCGTGGCATCGGTAATTCTAAATGACGGAATAGCGCTTTGCACCATGCCGCCCGGTCGGGATTTAGCCTCATATACGGATACTTCAAAACCGGCTTCGCGCAAATACCGCGCTGTTGATAAACCGGCGGGTCCTGCTCCAATAACAGCTACTTTTTTTACTTCTTCCAAGGGAGCAACGGCATTGATTTGTTCGGTGTTATTTGCATTTTCCGTTACAAAACGTTTTATTTCTCGAATTAACAAGGTGGAATCATAATTGATACGCGTACACTTGGTTTGGCATATGTGGTCACAGACCATTCCGGTGGTATTGGGGAAAGGATTGGTTGCTTTAATGACTTCAAAGGCTTTATTGAAATCACCCTTAGCCGTGTGATACATATAATCGGGAATACCTTGGTTTGTAGGGCACGTGTCCACACAAGGAGCGTGTACACAATCAAACTTTCCTAAGGGACGTAAGGTCTTGATACTCTTGTCGCGGATATCGATTTTCTTGTACTTTTTATCGGCTAAAACCGCATCGGCATAGCTATTGAGATGCTCGAGAAAGCTTTTGTTATTATCTGGTGTTCTATTTAGTGTAACTCCTGTATATGAGGAGCTAATTTGTTCGATATATTCGTGTAATTTACCATAGCCTCCGGGTTTTAAAATATCGGAACAAACCGTTGTCGGGAATAAACCCGAAGCGATTACTTTATCAATGTTTTGTGATGTAGCTCCACCGGAGAAAGAAATAGCCAATTGTCCGTTAAATTCATTTTGTAATTTACGGGCAATATTTATAGATATCGGGTGTAACACACGTCCACTGGCATACATCATTTTCTCATTTTCGGGAAATACGTCTTTGTGATTGACACTCTCCAGAGTATTGGTTAATTTAAGACCGAAAAACACCCCTTCTTTGTCAGCCCGCTTTTGCAAACGCGCTAGCATTGGTACGGCATCTTCGTATTTTAAATCGTGTTCAAAAGCAATATCCGGTACTGTAGTATCGAACCCAGAGTTGGCAATAATAGCCCGTAAATCGTCTTTGCCTAAAAGAGTAGGATTTAATTTAATAGCCGTATGTAATTTTCTTTCCGAAATAAGGTATTCCCCGATTTGTTCTATTTCTTCCGGTGGACAACCGTGCATAGTGGAGAGCGTGATATTATCTGATAATTGAGCAGGAATATCGAGATTGACTATATTGGGATAAATGTCTTTAATTTCTTCAATTTTATTGTGCAGCTCTTTTGAAGCATCGGCCATTTTATCGAAAAACCACTGTACATTTTCATTTTGAATACCGGCATAGTCATAGCCCACACTCATATTAAAAATAGTTCCGATATCATCGCCCTGCATTTGTAATTTGTCTTTGATAATATGAATTAAAATCCAAGCTTCGAGATATTGGTTAAAAGACTGCTGTATTTTGAGTTCTTGTGACCACTCACAGTTGTAACCTTCATCTTGCATATCAATACAAGGTTTGGAAACGTTTAATTCATCGAGAGTTTGTACTGTTTTAAGTTCAATAAAGCGTGCTCCGGTAAGCCAAGCTGCAACGATGTTTTGTGCTAACTGGGTATGAGGACCTGCCGCCACACCAATGGGGCTTTCCAATTGGTGTCCGTACTGTGTAAAACGAAAGCCGTCTTTAGAATCGGGGGTAAAGAACAATTCTTGAGGAATGCCTAAAAACTGTTTTTTTTCTAACTGATTGAGTGTTAGTGTAAGCAGTTTTCTAAAAGGTATAATTGAAAAATTATCTGACATATAAAAAATTTAAGCTAACAAATATACAAAGTATCCAGTTACCAATATATGATAAATATCAAGAGTTCTATTACTACACTTTGCATTTTATCCTATATATTTGTAGCTATGGAAGCTATCCCTATTAACCAAGAATCCTGTTCCGCCTTACTCTTAGCAGCTGGAAAATCTGAACGAATGGGATTGCCTAAATTTACATTACAATTTGATAAAAACACTACATTTTTAGAAAAAATCATTACACAATACCAACAATTTGGTTGTTCAAAAATTGTTATAGTAATCAATAAAGAAGGAGAAAAAATACTTGAAGAAAAGTTCCCAAACCTCTTAAAAGATTGTCAAATTATTGTTAATCCGTTAGAAAACAGTTCTCGATTCTATTCCCTACAACTGGGACTTAAAAAAATAGGAAGTGACTGCCCTATCTTTATCCATAATATCGATAATCCCTATGCTAACCCAAATGTTTTAGGGCCTTTATTTTTAAAGCAGCATACTGCAGACATTATAGCACCAACTTATAAAGGAAAAGGGGGACATCCCATATTAATTTCTAAAAGGGTTTCTAAAAAGATAAGGGCTTGTAAAACTACAGATTATATCCTTTCGGATTTTTTAAAACAATTTTCAAAGAAAACGGTAAACAGCAAAGATTCTAGAATTCTTACTAATATCAACACCAAAGAGGCTTATGATATTTTTATTTCACGTAAAATAATAAATTGACATTTTATCCCTAAATTTACACCACTAAAATTTAGCAAACATGAACTATCAAAATATACTTGTTACAAGAGACAAATCCATTACTCTCATCACTATCAATAGACCTAAAAAGCTCAATGCACTTAACAAAGATACCATTGCCGAATTGCACGAGGCTTTTGACGATGCTAATCTGGACAAAAACTGCCGGGTAATCATCCTAACGGGAAGTGGTGAAAAAGCTTTTGTAGCTGGTGCCGATATTTCAGAATTTGCCGATTTTGACACCTCACAAGGTTCTGATTTAGCGAGTAAAGGGCAAGCACTGCTTTTTGATTTTATAGCAAATCTGGAGACCCCCGTAATTGCAGCCGTTAACGGTTTTGCTCTTGGTGGTGGATTGGAATTGGCAATGGCTTCACATTTTAGAATTGCTTCAGAAAATGCTAAAATGGGGTTACCGGAGGTTTCTCTTGGGGTGATTCCCGGTTATGGAGGCACCCAACGTTTACCTCAATTAATAGGAAAAGGAAAAGCTATGGAACTTATAATGACTGCCGGAATGATGGGGGCTGAAGAAGCTAAGAATTGGGGCTTAGTAAATTATGTAGTTACAGCAGAAGAGTTGTTGCCTCTTTGTTATAAGATAGCAGGTAAAATTTCTCGTAATTCAAGTACCGCTATTGCTGCGGCCATTCGTTCTATTAATGCTAATTTTGACCAAACTAAAAATGGATTTGAAACGGAAATCAATGAGTTTGGAAAATGTTTTGGTACCGATGATTTTAATGAAGGGACTACAGCATTCTTAGAAAAAAGAAAGCCTGAGTTTCAATAGTATCAGGTCATAAAGTCAATAAATAAAAAAAATCGATCTAAGATTTATTTCTTATGGAGATAATTTTAGCAGCAATACTCACTGCAATTTCAGCAGGTGTTTTGCTGGATATTGGAAGACCTATGGGTGCGTCAGCTTTGTGAAGCAAGTCTTTATCAAAACCATCGGCAATCATACTTTTAAACATAGCTGCTATTTTTGCTTTACTACCTAACAATCCAATATACTTATAGTGATACAGCAATAGTTTGCTAAATATTAATCGATCTACTTTATAGCCATGTGTTAAAATAACCACATAGGTATTATTACCTTGAATAATGTAATCAGCAATATTTTCGTAATCAATAATGAATTTATGATCGGAATAGGTATTTTCCTCGAACGTATTCAGATTTTTACGATTGTCCAACATCGTTACTTCAAAATCCAACATTTGGAATAATTTAGCAACTGCCAAACCTACATGCCCGCCCCCTACAAGATACACATAGGATTTTCTATTTACTTTCTCTTGATATTTCCATCTATCGCCGGAAAACGTAACAAAAGAAAAATCAGTTAGAATTGGTTGATTACAATTATATTCAAAAGAAGACTCCGTCATAGTAAACGCCCCACTGTCATCACTAATTATTGTCTCTATCGTAGAGATAGCTGTTGGTTGTAATGGATAAAATGCAACCAGTTGCTCTCCGGCACATATCATACCCGAGCTATCTTTATCGTGGTCACGGTGTACTTGATTTTGTAAAAATGGTTTATCTACCCCTTTTTTTAACAAGGTTTTTGCTTTTTCTACCAGAGAAAATTCCGTTCGTCCACCGCCAATGGATCCATACAAAAAATCATCGTCTGCCACCAACATCTTAAAGCCTTGTCTACCGGGTGAACTACCGTCATGCGAAACAACAACTAGAAGCATCACGCAATGATTATTACCTAACTTATCTTTTACTTTCTTCCAAAATTCCATTATCTTCTAATTTTCCCAATAATTCTTCAAACCTTATACATCTACAATCCTAAGCTATCTATTCTCCATACAAAGCCAATAATGTTTTTTCAGGTGTCATTGGTGCATCTAATTTTCTGTTGTACCTAGGATTAAAAGCAGCTATGGCATTTTGTAGGGCAAAATAGCCACCAATGGCATACATAAAAGGGGGTTCACCCACTGCTTTAGATTTAAGTATTGCCAAATCATCTCCATCAGATACAAAAGGTATCGTCTTGATTATTTTAGGAACAGCAAAAACATCCGGCACCTTGTAACCCGACAACGAATTAGAGCGTAATATACCTTTATCATCGTAGACAATTTCTTCCATAGTTACCCAACCAAGACCCTGAACTAACGCGCCTTCTACTTGTCCAATATCAATTCCTAAGTTCATACTTTTACCAAAATCATGTATAATTTCAACCGAATCAAACTCATAGGTACCACGAATACAGTCTAGAGTAACGGTAGTTATTGCCGTTCCGTATACGTGATAAGCAAAAGGATGTCCTTTTTCCTTCTTTTTATCAAAATGTATTTCCGGTGTGGCATAATGTGCATTTTCTGACAAACTGACCCTACGAATAAAGGCTTCTGATACTAATTTATGCCAAGTTAACGAAGTTTTTTTCTTGTTGACATACACATAATTCTCATAAAATGAAATAGAACTTTTATTCTCTAGTTCCAAAACTTCCTGGGCTACTCTCTGTAACCGATCCACTAAATTAGTACAAGCCAATTGCACTGCTTTACCATTCAAATCGGCACCTGTGCTTGCTGCAGTAGGCGATGTATTGGCTACCCTTGTGGTATTTGTGGTTTCAATTTTTACGTTCTGAGAACTTATCCCAAAACTTTGCGCAGCTACTTGTAACATTTTAGTGTTAACGCTTTGCCCCATTTCTACCGCACCGGTACTCACACCAACACTTCCATCCTGATAAATATGAACCAAAGCACGTGCGTGATTCATAGGCGTGTTGGTAAAAGAAATACCAAAGGTGATGGGCATTAAAGATATTCCTTTTTTTAATGCTGTATTTTTAGCGTTAAAAGCATCAATCTCTTTACTTTTTTTGTCAAAATTAAAAGTAGTTTTAGCGCTGTTCCACACCTTTTGAATTAACACATTTTTGGCAATTTGTCCATACGAAAATTCATCATCTTCTTGAAGCAAATTGGCTTCTTGGATTTTATAGGCCGGTATATTTAACTCTTGAGCCGCCTTTGCTATAGCTGCTTCTATAACAAACATTCCTTGTGGCCCACCAAATCCTCGAAAAGCCGTATTGGGTGGTAAATTAGTCTTACAACTGTGTACAGTCATTCGGACGTTTTCAATATAATAGGAATTCGTGCCATGAAACAGGGTGCGCTCTGCAATGGCAGGCGATAAATCAGCAGCAGCTCCCGAATTTTGTAGATAATCGGCTTCAAAAGCAATAATTTTTAAATCTTTATTTAAGCCTATTTTATAAAAAGTGTGATAGGGATGTCGTTTACCGGTCATTCTAATATCATCATGGCGTTCTAAAACCAGTTTAACGGGTACGTGCAAATGATACACTGCAACGGCTGTCATAGCTGCCCAAGCCGTAGCTTGATCCTCTTTACCTCCAAAACCACCTCCAAGGCGAACGACTTCTAATTCTACACTATGCATAGCTACCCCCAAGACATTAGCAATTGTCTTTTGAACAGCCGTAGGTCCTTGTGTAGACGAAATAATCTTTATAGTTCCATTTTCCAAGGGATAGGCATACGAAGCCTGAGTTTCCAAATAGAGATGTTCTTGACCATTGGTAAAAGCCTCCCCTTCAAAAATATAGTCTGCCTTTTTAAAACCCTCATTTACATCAGCCTTTTTAAAAGTTCGTGGCGCATTGGTAAACAAGCCTTTTTCAAAAGCTTCTTTAGCCTTGGTTATAATCGGCAAATTGGCTACTTCTATCTCAATTAAAGATTTAGCCTTTTTTGCAATCGCCAAACTTTCTGCTACAATAAAAGCAATGGGTTGTCCCATAAAATGAATTTCATTCTCTGCAAATAATGGTTCATCTTGAATAATCCCACCAATTTGATTCTCTCCGGGAATATCTAGGTGTGTAAAGATTCGTACCACTCCTTCGAGATTTTCTGCTTTAGAATAATCAATATTTTTTATTCTTCCATGGGCTATAGAAGCATCAAAAACAAGACCGTGTAAAGTACCCTGCATTACAGTAATATCGTCGACAAATAAGGATTCACCTCTTACATGTCCATAGGAATCTTTATTTTTCATGCTATAAAATCTTTAAGTTGAAATTGATTGGGAAACAGACTTATAAAATGAGCATAAAAGAGCTGGCGTGCTAATAAGCGTTTGTAGGCTGCTGTACCCCTTACATCACTGATGGGTGTAATTTCTGACTGTAATACTTCTTGTGCCGCTATTAGTACAACAACTGACAACTCCTTACCTTTTAAAAATCGCGTTGTTTTATGCAAGTAAGTAGGTATGGCTGCTACCCCACCAATAGATATGGCTACATCATAGACAACATTATTCGTTAATTGTATTCGAATAGCCGTATTTACCGTTGCAATATCTAAATGCGTTCTTTTACTTACTTTTTCAAAATTGAAATGATTATTATTATCTAATTCAAAAGACAAATCAGCAATAAATTCATCCTCAGCTAAATCTACTTTTTTATAAGTTCTAAAAAAACTTTTTAAAGGTACATAGCGGCTATCTCCATTGGCTTTTTTTATATGTAAGGTACTGTCTAATGCCAAGAAAAATATAGACAGGTCACCAATAGGGGAAGCATTTACAAAATTACCAGCAAGAGTTGCCATATTTCGAATTTGTTCCGATGAAATTAATTTGATAAACTCGGGTAATTTCACAAAATAAGACTTAAAACCTTTGTGATTTAGTAAATCCGTGACTCTAGTACCGGCATCAATAGTACATACACCGTCATGAACACGGATGGTATGACCAACAATATGGGTTGCTTGTTGAATATCTTGATCTAACAAGGTGTCGGCATGACGCACATACAAATCGGTTCCACCTCCTACCAATACGCCTTCTACATCACTTCCTCTACTAGTTATTTGTTTGAGTTTTTCAGGAATTTCCTTAAAATAATCGGGAACAAAATGCTCCGCTACTAACCATTCTAGCTCGTTAGTACTATCTTTGTTTTGCAGTTTATTACTTACCTCTTCTGCTGCTTTCTCGATAGATTTATATCCGGTACAACGACAAATATTACCACTTATCGCATTAATAGCATCTTCTTTACTTACTTTTTTGTGTTGTAATGCTAAGCCCGAAAGTGAATTTACAAAACCGGGTGTACAAAAACCACATTGTGTAGCAAAATTATCTTTAATGGCCTTTTGTGCTACATTAAGCTCTTTGGGTCTATTTAGACCTTCAATAGTGACAATATGCTTGGCATGTACATTGGCCAATGGGGTTAAACACGAGGTTATACTTTGGTATGAAATACTGTTGTCCTTATTTAGGGAGCCTACCAACACTGTACACGCTCCACAATCTCCCTCTTTACACCCTGATTTAGTGCCTTTTAGTCCCTGTTCTTCGCGAATAAAATGTAATAAAGACATCCCTGATTTGGCACTACTCTTTATTCTTTTATTGTTTAATATAAATTCTATCATTACTTATCTGTTTATTCAAAACAAAATGACCGTAAATTTAGTAATTTATTTCTTGAATACGGCTATTAAAAAGCAAATAATAAGAGGAATACGGTCTGCTAGAATTATATAAGAATTTCGAAACCATTTAGCAACATAGAATAAAGACAATTATTTGCCGAAATTCTACAATGATCATAAAACTGTTGACATCAATGGGTATAAAAAATCCTGTAAACCTAAGCCTACAGGACCATCATCTTGGGGGAATACCGGGCAACTACCTTAAAAAGAAAGATCAATTCCCAGTAAAAAATTTGTTCCAGCCTGTGGAAAATAGTATGGTGTTGATCCCCACATATAACCATTAGAGGCATATTTTTTGTTAAATACATTGTTTACCAGACCGGTAAAAGTGATTTCTTTTATACCCAATACATCATTCTTTTGCCACTGCAAATGAAAATCGGTTGTAAAATAGGCATCTAGTTTAGAGGACAAAATTTCTGTATTACTCATATATTGACTCCCAACATATTTTGAAAGTAAACTCACCTGAAAATTATCTACAGGACTATACACCAAATTACTCGCTGCAATAAAATCCGGCGAATAGGAGATTTCGGTATTTTTATACACATCCAAATCGGATACATAGAAATCTACATTTTGATTTTTACTCATCGAAAAATTGGCTGCCCACTGCCATTTTTTAGCGAAAGAAATAACGGCATCAACTTCTACTCCTAAACGATAACTCTTGCCTGAATTCGCACGAATAAAATCACCTACATCGGTTAATTCACCGGTCAATACCAATTGGTTGGTATAGCGCATCCAATAAGCATTGGTCTGAAGTTGTATTTCTTTAGAAGCAAAACGCCATCCTAATTCATAATCATCTAACTTTTCGGCTTCCGGTGTTTGAGTGGCATATTGATAATCATCTCTAATAGGCTCTTTATTACCCCGTGCATAAGACAAATAGAAATTGCTACTATCATTAACGTTATAGCTTACGCCCAGTTTAGGGTTAAAGAATAACCAATGGGCATATATATCATCCGTCAAAAAATCGGTTGTTTTATAGAACACCTCTCTCCCTTGTAAATCAGCAAAGATTTGCCATTTATCTGTAAGCTTATACTGGGCTTTCACAAAACTGTTAAAATCATTTTTAAGGCCATTATTCTGATAATACTTATGTCCTTTTTCCGAAGAAGAACTATATCGAGCCCAAATAACTTTTCCAAAATGATCTCCGTCATATTGATTGGCAGCACCGCCAAATATCAGTTTAAAGTTATCTAAATTATCATACTTTAAGGAATAGGTTATACCATAAAAATCATTATCCAACCATTTTTGACGGACTAAATCCGTGTTTGAAATAGTAGTTCCACCAATAGTTATGGGGTCTATGGCATAATCAGCAAAATCTTGATCTTGTTTGTACGATTCGTAAAAACCGGATCCTTTAGTATAATGTAAAGCCACAGTAGCATTCCAATTTGTCGAAAAGTTTTGATTTATGTGTAGTTGATAATGGGTTTGCGTATAATCATCAACTTGATTGTCATAATAGTCAATAACATCCCAAGCGTCATTATAAATAGCACCTGCATAATTAAAAGTAGGATTGTTTTCGTACGTATCTTTATCGACACCATACCATGACTGGTAGGTAATTTCGTGACCTCCAAAAGCCAATACTTTTAGTAAAGTTTTGTCGTTTTGATAGGCTCCGGAAATAAAATAAGATTTTAAATCAGAAGAAGCTCTATCTATATATCCATCGGATTTAATTACCGATAAACGACCCGAAAAACTAAAATGATCGCCTAAAACACCGGAATCAAATTGTATATTATGTTTATGAGTAGCAAAAGATCCATACGAATTTTGAATAACCACTCCCGACTTTTGTTCAATGCCGTTAGTCAACAAATTTAAGCTAGCTCCAAAGGCACCTGCACCATTAGTAGATGTTCCAACGCCTCGTTGTAATTGCATGCTTTGCGTAGAACTGGCAAAATCAGGTAAATCTACCCAATAGGAAGCCTGAGACTCACTGTCGTTTAAAGGGATACCATTTATCGTAACGTTTACACGAGTAGCATCACTTCCACGTACACGTATACCAGTATACCCTACACCGGCTCCGGCATCTGATGTAGTTACCACATTAGGTAAGAAATTGAGCAATACCGGGATGTCTTGCCCCAAATTTCGTTTTTCAATCGCTTTCTTACTCACATTTGAAACCGTAAAAGGATCTTGTTTTTGTGCTCGAGTAGCCTGAATAATGACTTCCTCGATTTGCTGAACGCTGTCTTTTTTTTGCTCATTCTGAGCACTTAGCCCAATACTTATTAGAGCTAAACCAATTAAAATTACTTTTTTTAACATATTTAAATAATTTATATCACACAAAAAGTGATGATTAAACATACCAAAAAAAGGTGCTAGATTATAAAGATTTCCTTTACAGCATTACCTGTACAGGTTCAATGGGTATAATCTCAGATCGTCTTGAAACGAACACCCCTTTTAGAGAAGGCAAAGATAGTATTATTATATAGACTAAACAATTAAAATTTTAGATATCGCTATCTGGTTTTTTTCGATTTAATTTCTTTAATGATTGGTTCTTTTTCTTTTGTAATCGTTTTAGATTAGCTGATTGTGGACGTTTGGTGGGTTTTCTTTTTTTGGTAGGTGTTAATGCTTGTTGTACTAACGATATAAAACGTTTCGTAACCATTTCTTTGTTTTTTAACTGACTTCTTGTAGCTCCGGAACTTAAAGTGAGCTGGCCATCTTTTGAAATTCGAGCTGAGAGTTTTGTCTGTAAACGTTCTTTTTGTGATTCGTTTAAAAGCTTTGAATTCGCAATATTAAAGATCAAAATTACTTTTGTCGCTACTTTATTAACATGCTGCCCTCCTGCTCCTCCGCTTCGAACAAAATTATACCGAATTTCTTTAGTTAAATCTATAAAATCCATGGCACAAATGTACAGATTAAGAATCTTACAAAAGAAATTCATTATTTTAGCACTACGATATGATTCGAATGAAAAAAAGGATTGAAATAGGAGACCACGTTTCTGTAGTAGAAGACACGCTTAAAGGAATTGTTACCGCGATTACAACTTTGGGAGTCACTTTTCTAGATAATCATGGCTTTGAACGAACCTACTCTTCTGATGAGTTGGTTGTATATGACCATACACTCACACTCTCACAAAAGAAAATAGTGAATAAAGAAAGTCCTTCTACAAAAAATTTACAACCCATAAAAAAGCGATCAACATTAATAATTGATCTACACTATAAAGGGGTAATAAACGAACAAAAATCCATCCTTGAAAAACAACTCCATCAATTTCAACACCATTTAGTAAAAGCCAAACACCAAAAACAAAAATCAATTATTTTTATCCACGGTGTGGGAAACGGTATCCTTCGTAAAAGTATTGAGAAGATTCTTCAAAAGAAATCCCTTTCTTATAGTGATGCTCCTTATCACACTTATGGTTACGGAGCTATTGAAGTATTTTTTTAACTAACTTTTTTTGACTGCACCGGAATCCAAATTTCCTCTTCTGAATCGGGATGATTATTTTTATACTTCTTGCCTAACACTTCAAAATGTGCCCTGTTATCCAAAATATAATCTGAATTTGGTAACCATTTTTCAAAAATATACTGAAAGGTTATTGGAAAATTACTAGCTAAGCCTTTATGAAGAAAAACCGCATATTGCCCTTCTTTGATTTCCATAGCGACGAACCCTTCCGGAATATGAGCGTAATCCGAAACCTCTAAAGCAGCACTTTTCTCAAAAACAGTATCGGGGGAGAAGTTTTTACTGTCTTCGAAATTATCATAGCGTTGAATGGAATATAATTTATCGTTAATTCTATTTCTAATCTGTTTTTGCTCTTTCATAAAAGAGTGCCACAACGAAAAAGTTTGATCATTCTGTAGTGACATTCGTACACTTTTACCTACTAATTTTCTTTTTTCTATGGATTCTATTCTCAAAAACATAAGAAGTCTATATGTTTAACATCAAAAAGACCTCCCAAGGTTTTAGGAGTCCTTAATGATTCATTTTATATATAAACAATAATCTACGGCTTATTATTCAATAATCCTAACAACCTCAGGGGCGTGCTTTTTAATAACCTCACCTACACCATTAAGTGTCATTACGCTTTTTGAACAAGTGGCACAATAGCCGGTAAACTTTATTTTCACAATACCATTCTGATAAGAAACAAAGTCAATATCTCCCCCATCACTTTGTAAAAAGGGACGAATTTCATCAAGGGCATTTTGCACTCTTTCTTCTACCGATATGTGCGTATTATTAGTTCGCGGCACAACCACTAGTATTTGTTATGCGGACAACCTCTGTCGGTGGTAAATCTTTATTACGCTTTACCAGTTGTGTCAGCATATTTTTTGTGATTTCTGTAAAGGCTTCTTCTAGAGGTGTATTTTCTTGAAGTGCTACGGGATGCCCCACATCACCGGCTTCTCTAATACTTTGTACCAATGGTATTTCACCTAAGAAAGTTGTTCCGATATCTTTAGCAAGATTTTTAGCCCCATCTTTACCAAAAATGTAATATTTATTTTTTGGTAACTCTTCCGGAGTAAAATAACTCATGTTTTCGATGATTCCGAACACGGGTACTTTTATATTATCTTGTTCAAACATAGCCACTCCTTTTTTGGCATCTGCCAAAGCAACCGGTTGTGGTGTACTAACCACAACGGCTCCGGTTAACGGTACTGCTTGTACCATAGTCAAATGGATATCTCCGGTTCCCGGAGGTAAATCTACCAATAAAAAGTCTAGCTCGCCCCAATCGGCATCAAACAACAATTGATTTAAGGCCTTATTAGCCATAGCTCCCCTCCAAATCACGGCATCATTAGGATCTACAAAAAATCCTAAAGATAAAATTTTAACACCATAGTTTTCAACGGGTTTAATCTTAGCCCTTCCATCCACTTCTACAGAAGTAGGTCGTGCATTTTCCACATCGAACATAATAGGCATAGAAGGTCCATATACATCGGCATCTAAAATACCTACACTAAATCCCATATTAGCTAAAGTAACTGCAATATTAGCGGTTACCGTAGATTTTCCAACTCCACCTTTACCGGAAGCCACAGCTATAATATTTTTAACATTAGGCAAAGGCCTTTCCGGTTCGATTTTTACGGACTGTGTAGCCACTTGGCCCACCACATGCACTTTGACCTCTGCATCAGCAAAAGCTTTTTTAATTGCTTTTGTAACATCAACCTCTACACGTTTCTTAGCTTGCAAGGTAGGATTCCCTATATTAAGTTCTACCAGCACTCTATTATCGGCAATGTCAACATTTTTAACCGAGTTGCTTTCCACCAAACTTTTCCCTTCTCCCGGGGCCGTAATGGTTTCTAATACTTTAAGAATATCTTGTTTGTTCATTGTTTTACTAAATTTACAGTTCTCTAACTTAGAATGATTCTAAACAACAAAAGTACACATATTTGTCAATTCTAACCGATAGAACTATATTTTTTTTTTAAAAGCGTTGTTTACGTATTATCATCGGCATGCCATTCGGCGTAAGAAGTCCCTGTTTCCTGCAATTTTAAGGAATAAAGGGCTATTTCTTTCGGTAAATTTTTTTGAATACGTTTTGCAAAGTCTACCAACATCATTTCACTGGTAGGTTGATAATTGACCAACATCACATTATGTCCTCTTTTGGATAATTCTTCGGCCAGTTCTATATGAGGCGTATTTTTATTAAACACCGTGGTATGATCAAATTTATCTACAATTTCCTGTTTGACGATGGCTTTTAAATCACCAAAATCTATGACCATTCCATATTTTACATTCCCACTATCACTAATGGGTTTTCCAATTACCGTTACCGCTAGATTATAGCTGTGCCCATGTACATTTTTACATTTTCCATCATACCCATATAAGGCATGACCTGTTTCAAAAAAAAATTGTTTGGTGATTCGAATACGATCCATCTTGTCTTATTAAAATAGTAAAAGGCAAAATTAAGGAAATAAGTGAAAATAGCTTTTAATAAATCATTATTTTATGTAATTTTGCCGTTATTACAAAAACAGCATTAAACTATATGTCATTATTAGATTTATTTACGAGCGGAGAGCATAAAAAGGCAAAATCATATTTTGCTGCATTGGTAAGAATTGCCTTTGCAGATGGTTCCATGGATGAACATGAACTTAAATATCTCGAAAAAATGTCACTTAAGTTGGGGATTAGTAACGAGGAATTCGTCAAGATATTAGAGTATCCTGAAAAATACCCGCTGGAATCACCTTTTGATTACAACGACCGCATAGAGCAATTATATAATTTTACCAAAATGATCTTTTCGGATGATGAGGTAAAAATGGATGAAGCCGTTCTTGTTCGACAGATGGCTATAAACCTTGGATTTCCCATTCAAAATGCTGAAAAGGTCACGGATGAGGCTATTCATCTTATTCAAAACAAAAATGATTTTGAGTCTTTTTCTAAAGCCATTAAAGAAGTCAACAAGTTTTAAGCTAATACAACCCGTTTGAGCAAACGCAATTTATGGGTGTATTTTTTTAATTCTAAATTATAGATTCCTTCTTGATCAATACGATCTAAGCGTACTTTTCCATGCGCATGAATTATTGTATTATTCGAAAGCATAATCCCTACATGGGTTATGATACCCGCATCATTCTCAAAGAAAGCTAAGTCTGCTAACTGTGCTTGGTGTAAAAAAGGGACTAAGTCTCCTTGTGTTGCTTGTAATTTAGCATCTCTCAATAGTTGTACGCCAAACAAGCTGTATACAACTTGTGTAAAACCAGAACAGTCAATGCCCATTAAAGATTTACCGCCCCACAGATAAGGGACATTGATAAATTGATGTACCACAGAATAAAATAAATCTTTATCAAAAGCCTCTATTTTTATCATTTTTGACACAGAAAAGACTTGCTGATTAAGTTGAAAAGTGTTAGGTTTAGGCTTATAAAAAGGAAGAACAGCTCCCAAAGGCACCCAAAATTGTTCCTTAGAAGCTGTTATTTTAGTGATTATGTTTGTCGTAAAGAATCGTTTAGATTGTTTAAAATTAATAAATAATTCTTCCGAAATAGGGATATATTGTTTTTTATCTATCCAGCCTTCATATCCATCAGCCAATAACTTTATGTAAATCCATTTTGGCTTATGATCCAATATTGTAAAATGTTCTCCAAAGAGCACTTGAGATACCATTTCACTTCTATCATCTGGAGTAGCACGTAATGGGACTATCGGCAGGTGACAAAGTCCGAATTGAGAAGCATTTGAATTATCCAAATCAATAGCTTATATTCTTTCAATAACCATTGCTCCGGCACCTCCACCTCCATTACAAATACCCACAGCACCTATTTTGGCATTTTGTTGATCCAAAACATTAAAAAGTGTTATTACAATTCTGGCACCGCTCATCCCTAGAGGATGACCTAAAGAAACAGCACCTCCATTGACATTAACTTTATCCGGATTCAAATCCATCAAATCCATATTGACTAAGCCCACTACAGAAAATGCTTCATTTAGCTCAAAGAATTCGACATCTTTCATTGAAATACCTGCTCTCTCAACGGCCTTGGGTACTGCTTTTGCCGGTGCTGTAGTAAACCATTTGGGATCTTGTGCCGCATCTGCATAGCCGGTAATCTTAGCTAAAGGCTTAAGTCCTAATTCTTGGGCCTTTTCTAGGCTCATCAACACCAATGCAGCAGCACCGTCGTTTAGCGTAGACGCATTAGCAGCAGTAACTGTGCCCTCTTTGGAAAAAACAGGGCGGAGATTCGGAATTTTATCCATTTTAACATTGGTAAACTCTTCATCTACCGCAACAATCTTTGGTTCGCCTCTTCTTTGAGGTACTTCTACCGGTACTACTTCATTAGCAAATTTATTATCAGCCCAAGCTTTCGCCGATCTATTATACGACTCCATAGCAAAAGCATCCTGACGTTCTCTAGAAATATTATATTCAGAAGCACAAAGGTCAGCAAATGTCCCCATATGTACCTGATTATAAACATCGGTAAGACCATCTTTAACCATACCATCTATCATTTTGACATCACCTAATTTTACACCTTTACGCGCATTGAAATAATGTGGTGCCATTGACATGTTTTCCATACCTCCGGCAATCATAATTTCTGCATCGCCACATTTAATAGCCTGTGCGGCTTGCATAATGGCTTTTAGGCCCGAAGCACAAACCTTATTAACCGTTGTACAGGGTACAGTATCCGGAATTCCGGCAAATAAGGCAGCTTGTCGTGCGGGTGCTTGACCATTGCCTCCTTGCAATACATTACCCATGTAAACTTCGTCTACAAGATTTGGATTTAGATTTATTTTTTCCAGTGCTGCTTTAATAGCAATTGCCCCTAATTTTGTAGCACTAACCGAGGATAGCGCCCCTAAAAAGCTACCTATTGGGGTACGTGCCATGGAAACTATAACAACTTCTGAGTTCATAATTATACGGATTAAAATTCAGAGCGAAATTAAGGAATTTTAATGAACAAGCATTGATAAACTTCCTACATTTATTTAATTTATAATAATAACTACAAAATAGATTCTAGTAATGATAAATAAGGTAATACTTGAATAAAAATAGTAATTTTGCCAATCAAAAGTAGACTAAAACCTTAATTCTATTCGCATGAGTTATAAAGATATCAACGACGCCAGTTTAAACAAAACACATTACATTGCCGTTATTGGCGGTTCTATTGCCGGATCTGAAGCAGCAAGTTTGCTTGCTAAAAAAGGCTATCGTGTTGCCGTATTTGACCAAAATCCTTTACCCTATGGAAAACTAGAAGATGGATTACCTATGTGGCATGCCAGTCTAAGAGACAGACAAGAAGCCGGTATTGATGACAAATTAGACCACCCTAATATTCGTTATATCCCTTTAGTGCAAATTGGCAGAGACATTCCTTTTGATAATTTGGTTAAGGACTGGGGATTTTCTGCTATTATTCTAGCTAATGGTGCTTGGGATGACAGACGCCTTTCTCTTGAAAGGATTCACGAGTTTGAAGGAAAAAACCTTATATACCAAAATCCGTTTTTATATTGGTTTAACCACAAACATGAACCCGGATATAAAGGGCCAAAAGTTGAAATTAAAAACAATGCCATTGTGCTAGGTGGTGGTTTAGCCTCTATAGATGTAGTAAAAATCATAATGATGGAATTGGTGATCAAGGCTTTAAAAGAACAGCATCAAATTGACATTGATATTTTTACTTTGGAGAAAAAAGGAGTACGATCTATTCTTGAAGAACACCAACTAAGTCTTGAATCTCTAGGGATTGTACCCGCAAATCTAGTATATCGAAGAGCTGCAGAGGATATGCCTTTAGCGCAGGCTAAGGATAATACGCCTGAGAGAATAGAAAAAGCTAGACAAACTTCTAAAAAATTAATTGAAAAATATGTAGATAAATTTATGTTTACTTTTATCCCCAAAGCAGTATTAATCGATGAAATAATAGAGGATGACAGCTTTGAAGGTCTCGTGTTTAGAAAAGTAGAATTAGAGGGACGTAAGATGATTCCAACAGAAGAAACTTTTGAAATAAGATCAAAATTTGTGGTGTCTTCGATTGGAAGTGTCCCCAAGAAGATTGAACATCTTTTTTATGAAGGAGAACAATTAAAAATGCGTCCGGAGACAGAGTACCATGTTCATGGATATGATAATGTTTTTGCTATTGGAAATGCTATTACCGGTAAAGGAAATATTATGAGTTCAAAAAAACACGGTAAAGAAATGACCGCTAAGATTATTGATGCACATCTAGAAGAAATGGTTAATATTGATGATCACGATGCCCTAGAAGAAAAATTAGATGCTCATAATGGTGCTATTAGAGCATTGGTAGACAAACAGGTTGACGAGATAGAAAAAGAAATCTTAACACACGAATTAATGAGTCCGGAGGAGATTAAAGAACTTTTGAAAAAGACTGCTTCCTTAAATAAAGAACATGAGTTTTCTGATTATAGACGATGGATTAAAGAACATAAACCCGTTCGGTTAGAAGAACAACTAAAATTAAAAAAACACTAGGTTTATGTTTTAAGGGAGTTAGCAATTTATCATTATATAAAGTGCTGAATTTTAAGTATGTTTGTATTTTGGTATTTATCTAATTAGACTGAGAATCCAAAACCATTCGACTTGAAATCTTTTTTAAACAAATTATTTGAAAATCATTCCCTAATCTATAAGGTTGTATTGTATATACTATCGGTTACGGCCATAGTATATCTATTTCCTAAGGGAAGTCAATTTAAATACCAATTTCAAAAAGGGAAAATCTGGCATTATGATGATTTTGTGGCCCCATTTGACTTTGCAATCGAGAAAAGTCCTGAGGAACTCGCATTAGAAAAAGAAAAAATTCTCAAACATAAAACACTATTTTTTTTATACAACGACACGGTTTCTAAGTCGGTTACTACGCAATTTCAAGATCTTTTCTCTAATGAGATCGCATCTGGTATTACCGATTTAGAAGAGAAAAAATCCTTAGAGCAAACCGGAATAAATTTTATTAAGCAGATTTATAAAAGTGGTTTTGTAGCCCCATCTAAATTATATACAATTACAAAACCCGATGTGCTTGTCTCACTGCGCAAAGGAAATGAAGTACAACAAATACCCTTTTCTAAGTTCTTTACAAAGGAAATTGTTTTAGATTCTCTTCAACACATTTTTTCATCGGCTTCGGAAACTTTGCCGGTTAAAAAAACCAAAAATCTAGTAAAGAATTTGCTTGTTGAAAATGTGTTTTACGATGCTGCACTTACCGATAAAGTTTTACAAGAGCAATTAGAAGGAATTCTACCCACCAAAGGATTAATTTCTAAAAACACCCCAATTATTTCTAAGGGATCTGTTGTCGAAGGGGAAAAATATATCCTATTACAATCTATTAAAAATGAATATGCATCAAAAACATGGGCAAAGAGCAATTACATTTGGTTAGTCAGCGCTTACACTTTTTTGGTAGGTCTGGCTTTGCTGATGTTATTATTTTTTGTCGAGAAATACCGCCCGAAAGTTTATGAAAATAACAGTAAGGTTACTTTTCTTTTTACCAACATGGTCTTACTTGTATTTGTCACTACCTTAATGATACGGTTTAATGTCAATTACCTTTATGTTATCCCCTTTACTATACTCCCCATTGTCATTAAAGCCTTCTTTGATGCACGATTAGGTCTGTTTACGTATGTTCTAACCATTCTATTACTAGGTTTTATTGTCCCTAATAGTTTTGAGTTTATTTTTATACAAATTATTGCCGGAATTGTCACTATTTTAACGGTATCAGAACTGAACAAAAGAGCTAATCTTTTTATATCTGTCGCTAAAATTACCGCCATTTATCTGGCGGCTTATTTTGCTTTTTCTATCACTCAAGAAGGGAATGCCTCCAGTGTAAACTGGTTAAATATTGGCTTATTTACGCTAAACGGGATGATCTTAGCCTCCGTTGCTATTCCTATTATTTTTTTATATGAAAAAATATTTGGGTTGGTTTCGGATGAATCACTCCGGGAATTTTCAGACAGCAACAATAAGCTACTAAAAGAATTAAATGAAAAAGCCCCAGGTACTTTTCAACACTCTATGCAAGTGGCCAATTTAGCCGAAGCTGCCGCCAAAGAGGTTCAAGCCAATGCTTTATTAGTACGAACCGGTGCTTTATATCACGATATAGGTAAGATGCTTAATCCTATGTATTTTACCGAAAATCAATCGACTAATGTAAACCCTCATGATGAATTAACTCCGGAAGACAGTGCGCAAATCATTATTGATCATATTATTAAAGGGGTTGAATTAGCCAAAAAACACCATCTTCCCGACCGATTAATAGATTTTATCAGAACCCACCACGGTACCAGTTTGGTCTACTTTTTTTACAAAAAAGAATTAGCACTTAATCCGGACTCTATCGATGAAGATAAATTCCGCTATCCCGGTCCCATTCCTTTTTCAAAAGAAACCGCAATATTGATGATTGCAGATGCTGCCGAAGCCGCATCAAAAAGCTTAAAAGCACCTACTGCGATTGCTATAGATTCTTTAATTGATAAAATTGTAAAAAGTCAGATGGATAATGGCCAGTTTCAAAATGCCAGCATTACACTCAAAGAAATAGAAACTGTTAAAAAGGTAATCAAGAAAAAACTCAATAATATCTATCACGTTCGTATAGAGTATCCAGAATAGGTTACTATTTCTTACTCATCTAGTG
>JANTFW010000032.1 GCA_024763245.1 Flavobacteriaceae bacterium
GTCGTTTTGGTTGATGGTAGGTTTGTTCGAACTCCGGTTGGTTGGCACACAGTTCATCAATAAATTGATTGTAGTTTACATTACGTTCTTCTAAAAAGCCAATTAAATAACGTTTAGAAACCTCGGTATCGCCACTTTTAGATTCAATCTTTGTAAGAATCTTATACAAGGAGTTAATTTTATGAACAGCAAAAGTAGGAGCAGCAACACTATGGCTATAATGAGCAATTAATTCCCCAGCCTCATTGAGTTTTGTTTCATATTCACTGAGTAACCAAAAATAACGTCCGTCTTTTGCTAATTGCTTGTTAATAAGCTTAATAGGCTCATTTTTACTAAGACGCTCTTTTAGAACCTCATAAATCACCTCAGGAATGTCCGGGTGGCGTAAAACATCCATAGACTCTCCAATAATTTCGAATTCTTCGTAGCCACTTATCTCGCTAAAAGAGTGATTAATATATTCAATAATACCATCGGCATTAATTTTACTAGATAAAATAATGGAGGGATTTACATTGATTTCTCTATCTACAGGTGCTTGATTAGGGTAATTATCCATAAGAAAAGGGTTAAGGGTTAGGGTTTCAATACGCTAAGTTATAAACAATTTGTTAATAACCAAATTTTTTTTACAATATTTCAAAACTTTTTTTAATTTCATTCCCATATAGATCTACAACAGTAAGTGTATGTTTGCCTTTTTTGGGAAAAAAGGCTAATTCATGAATATCTTGTGTGCTCTTAATAAAGAAACCATCTAAATACCAAAAGATTTGAATATTCGGTTGCTGATGTTTTATTTTGAAAATTATAGGATTTTTATTTTCATTAAAATTTTTAGGTAAAAAAATGTGTTCGTAATTATATTTATCTACAATCTCCATCGGATTGTTAGTATCACGAATACAATCCTCTCTATAAGGAGGTAAGGCTTTGTAAAATAGATTTCTTTTTTGGTAGTAAAATGCCTGAACCGGGGGAAGGATAAACCAGCTTTTATGAATCATGTTGGTTATGGATTCGCATGAGCTGTTTACTTGATAGCTTTCGGATTTATCTAAATGCACCCAATGATGATAAGGGCAAACAGCTGTTTTTAATCCGGATCGAGGCACCCAAACACTATCAATTTCATTACATATGTTAGAGGCTCTATAACCGCTTTGTTTACAGGTGGGCACTTGTACTAATTCGTCATAGGGAGGGGTAAACCAATTTTCCGTTGGTAAAAAGGAAAAAACATCAAATAATATAGGGGCTGCAGCCGAAATCCCGGTTAAACCGGGGCGTCCTTCTCCATCAGCATTTCCTACCCAAACTCCTACTACGTATTTTGTGCTGGTTCCAACAGCCCAAGCATCTCTAAATCCAAAACTAGTACCTGTTTTCCAAGCAATAGGAGTAGTTTCGTTATAAAACTCCCAGTTTTCTTCTTCTTCCGGTCTGTTTAATTCACGTAATGCTTGGTAAGTAGAATAAATAGATCCTGCATCAAATAGGGAGTATTCCCTAGTTTTTTCACCAAAATGTACTTTTTTATTTTTCAAATAGGTCAAGTCTACTAATTCGTTTTTATAATAGGATCCTTGTGTTTGATCATAATGAATTAAGGTGCTTGATAAACTTGTAAAGGCACGAGTAATATCCCACAAACTACTTTCAGCTCCTCCTAATACCAAAGGTAATCCATAATAGTTGCCCCCCTTAGAAATATGATGCAATTGTAGCGTCTGTAAATTAGTGTAGAAACGGTCAACACCATATGTTTGTAACATTCTTACAGCGGGTATATTTAATGATTTTGCTAAAGCTTTGCTTGCCGATACTGCCCCATAGTAGGTCAGATTAAAATTTTCAGGTTTATAGCCTGAAAATTGTGTGGGAATATCGGGTATTATGGTATGGGGTAATATTTCGCCATCATTAAGCATAGAAGCGTATAAAAAAGGTTTTAATATGCTACCTGTACTCCGGGGTTTTCCGATGACATCTACGTCTTTTTGATGGGCTTTATCTGTAGGTGAGTTTCCGATATAAGCACGTATTTTACGTGTTTTTATATCAATGACTATAGCGGCCATATTATAGACATGATTTTGTTTTAGTTCCTTATAATGTAGTGCAACAATCTTGTTCAACTTTTGTTGTAATTGTTGTTGAATACTCGTTTGTATACGTTCTCCCGGATGTTGTTTGGCTATTTTTGCAACCAAATGTGGTGCAATTTGTGGTAAGGCAAAAGTTCTGTCGGGAAGCGGTTCCTGAATAGCTAAAGAATAGGTTAATGAATCTATAATTCTTTGTGTAAAAAGTTTATGAAGTAGTTTATTTCTTTTAAGACGTAATGTTGCCCTATTATTATTGATGTGTATTAAACCCGGGCTGTTTGGGAGCACCGCTAAGGTCGCATTTTCTGCCCAAGATAAATTCTCGACTTCTTGCCCAAAATAACGCCAAGATGCTGCATCTAAACCAACGATATTGCCTCCAAAAGGCGCGTGAGAAGAATAAAGACTTAGTATTTTGTTTTTAGAGTATTTAAATTCTAAGCGTGTTGCTAAAAGTAGTTCTATAATTTTCTCGGTATATGTTCGGGGTTTATTTTTTCGGGATAATCGTATGACCTGTTGTGTAATCGTACTACCACCTCTTACTATTTTACCGGCTTTTATGTTTGTTTTAAACGCCTTGTATATAGAAACCGGATTAAAACCCCAATGCTTGTAAAAATAAGCATCTTCATATTGTACGATACATTGTTTAAATTTTTCAGGAGTAGTGTTTCTTTCCGGGAAACGCCATTGCATATCAGCAGCAATTGTAGCCCCGAGCAAATAGCCTTCGGTACTTTCCACAACAGTAGCTGTTGGGTCATTAAAAAGTTCTTTGGGCAAGGAAAAATAATAAACTACTACTACAAATAGCAGTAGACTTATTTTTATCTTGTGTTTATAAAAGAAGTGCCTCATTTCATTTTAGGAATGGCACAAAGTTACTAACTATGAGTGCATCTTGTAAAAAGATTTATAACCACCCTTTTATCAATTTGTAAATATCGTTTCCATTGGCCAGTAACAGAAGCCCCATTAGGAGTACAAAACCTGTAATTTGTGCATATTCTAAAAACTTATCACTAGGCTTACGACCTGTAATCATTTCGAACAATACAAAAAGTGCATGCCCTCCATCAAGAGCCGGTATGGGTAATAAATTCATAAAGCCTAACATAATGGATAAGAAAGCGGTAATACCCCAAAAGGCTTGCCAACTCCATTTTGCAGGAAAAATTTTACCAATAGATATAAAACCACCAATTTCTCCGGCACCTTTTTTGGTAAACAAGTACTTAAATTGTCCTATGTATCCTTGTAATTTATCCAGTCCCATACGGTTTCCTCTAGAGATGCTCTGGATAAAACTGTAATCTTTGTGTTGAGTGATAAATGTATCTTCTCCAAAGTTAGAAACCCCAATTTGATATCTCTTTCCCTTTTGGTTGAGAATTTTTGGAGTCATAACGACAGAAAGTGTGTCTTGGTTTCGCAATAGGCCTATTGATATTGAAGTAGAATCTACCTTTTGGGTAAACTCATCCCAGTAAGTAACGGGGGTGTTATTCACGCTTAGAATTTGATCTCCCTTTTGCATTCCTGCCTTTGCCGCAGGAGATTTAGGTACTACAGAATCAATAACAGCTAATGCTCTGGGTTGAAACGGAAATAATATCCCTTCATTCCACATCGTTTTACCGACATTTTCAGGTAAAGTAATAGTTTCTGTATTTCCATTAGGATGTTGTACGGTAATTGTTTTAATATCCTTTAAAAAAAGTTCTTTGTTAACATCTAATACGTTAAAGGGGGCTTTTTCGTTAATCTTAATAATCCGATCACCATCTTTAAAACCATAACTTTTAAAAGTCTTGGCAACAGTAAAACCATTTTTTACGTCATTAGGTCTAACATAATCTTCGCCCCAAACAAAGGCAATCATAATATAGATTAGAATCCCTAAAATAAAATTAACTGTTACACCTCCAAGCATAATTATAAGGCGTTGCCAAGCTGGCTTAGATCGAAATTCATAGGGTTTGGGAGGAAGTTTCATCTGTTCTTTATCCATACTTTCATCAATCATTCCGGATATTTTTACATAACCGCCTAAGGGTAACCAACCTATACCATACTCCGTATCTCCTTTTTTAACGGAAAAGAGTTTTTTACCCCATGCATCAAAAAACAAATAAAATTTTTCTACGCGTGTCTTAAAGATTCGTGCTGCAATAAAATGTCCAAACTCGTGTAGAACAATTAGAAATGATAAACTCAACAAGAATTGAGCTATTTTTATTAAAACGTCCATATAATTATATTCTAAATACTAAAGTGGGCAAATGTACAATTTTCAAAATAAAACACTGGATGTTTATTATTCTTTAATTAAGGTACGATAATACACTCCTTTATTGGTGTTTATTTGTAGAATTAATACCCCATCTTCTATACCGCTAAAATTAATCGTCGGCTGATTGGCTTCTTGTTTTAAAATAAGTTGTCCTAAAGAATTAAATAAAGCTGTGGATTTTAAAGTCACCCCATTGGCTGTTGCAATAGTAATTTGCTCACCGACCGGGTTGGGAAAAGCTAAAATATCCTCTGTTTCCAGATTAGAATTTCCCAAAGTTACGGAGTTATTACGACTTATTAATTCTTTATTCGGGTCAAACTGTACCGAGTTAACCGTAAAAGGAATAGTTAATGTGAATAGTTGTCCGTTTGAGGTATTTTCTAATCGAACTAATTCTTCTTCGCCATTCGTTCCTATTAGTTTAATAGGGATGGGCATTTCAAAAAATGAAACGGACGAATGGGACTGGCTTTGATTTATAGTAATATATACCGTATTTCCGGTTTGACTCCATTGCACATTGTATGAAGGATAGCCTTCGCCCATAAACCAATCGGCAAAAAATTCGTCTAAATCCATACCACTTTGCGCTTCTAAATGATCTTGAAGTTGTTGTGTTTTAGCATAGCCATAGGCTAAATTAGGGTCAGCTAAATAATTTTTGAGTGCTTGAAAAAAATCGGTATCGCCTAACTTGTAACGTAGCATATGTAGTACCATACTGCCTTTATCATAACTTAACCTGCCGCTAAATATCCGGTTTACTGAAGTTGTGTCGGTACAAAACACCGATCCTGAAGCATAATTGGTAATGTTGTTAATCTTACCGGCTCGCCAGTTATAAAAGGCAGTAGGGCCATCTAAATGTTCTTTTGTTAATCCGGTTAAATAAGTAGCAAATCCCTCATTAAGCCAGATATCTTCCCAAGAACCACAAGTAACTTTATCGCCAAACCATTGGTGAGCAAGTTCGTGGGCAATTAGGTCTCTGCTAAATCCACCTAAAAAAGTCATAGTGGTGTGTTCCATACCACCACCCCAGCCAAATTGGGCATGGCCGTATTTTTCATCGGCATAGGGATACATTTCAAAAAGGGTTCCGTATAATTCGATGATATCGGCTGTAACCGCCGTACTGGTTTGCGCATAACTTAGATCTTCGGGATAGACATAGTTGGTGATGGGAAATTCTTCGGCAGTTCCCTCGTAAGCCAATTCGTTATAAACGCTGTAATTGGTAACGGCAATAGCTACTAAATAAGCAGGAATGGGATAACGGTGTTTCCAATGTGTCGTTTTGTTACTACCGGTAACTGTTTCAGATATCATAAGACCGTTTGAGGCCGTTTTGTATTCCTGCGAAGCATTATAAAATTGTGGATGGGTTACATAAACATCGATAGAATCGGCTTTATCTATTAAATCTTGTTTACAAGGCCACCATCCCATAGCCCCATAGGGTTCGGATAAGGTCCATAAAATTGGAACTCCATTGTGTGTGCTTTGTTCGTAAGAGCCAAAACCGCTGCTTGTAGGATTGCCACTATAGGTAATACTTAGTGAATCCAATACTCCGGTATTTTGTGTGGTGGGTAGGCTAATGACCAACTCATCATTGGCAGCAGAGAATGACAAGGACGTACCTCTTTGCATTACCTGTGATACCGTTAAATTACTAGCCATATCAAAAGTAATACTACTCATCGGCTCATCGGCTACCCAATAGGTTGTGACTGTTCCACTAATGGCAGCAGGGCTTGAGGCAGGATCAACAGTCCATTCCATTCGGTGGTATTTTATATCGTAGTTAGTCGTATTAGGGTTTAGTCGATAATTCATCCGGCTTTCGGCAGCCCTTTTCTCATTTTTTATCAAGTTTTTAAGACTTTGTAGTTCTTTTTGTTGCGAAAAAAGAGGTGTACATAAAAGCAAACTTAAAAGGCTAGTTAATATTAACTTCATAATGATACGATTTTAATAGTTATAGATTTAAATAATAACTAACAAAGGAAAAGCACTAAAAAATCTATTGAATAAGAATAATAGAGTAACTTTGCTAATTATTTATCAAAACTACAAAAAATGAGTAAACAAGACACACGTAAATCTATTTGGGCTCTTATTATTTTGTTAATTCTAGTTGTGGGTACTGCTTTTGGATTGTATTTGTTTCTTTTTCCCAAGAAAAAATTGCCGGTTTATAACCCATATAATGTAAACCCTGATTTGGTTGATCCCAGTATTTCAGATATAAAAAAGGGGCATCATATTGCCGATTTTAGCTTGATTAATCAAAACGGGGATACCATAACACAAGAGGATTATAAAGGTAAAATTTATGTGGCCGATTTTTTCTTTACGCGTTGTCAATCCATTTGTCCCGTGATGACCTCTAACATGAAAATTGTTCAAGATGCTTTTATAGATGATGATCAGGTGATGTTTTTATCACATTCGGTAACACCGGTTATGGATAGTATTCCCGTTTTACGTACTTACGCTGATAAAAAAGGAGTTGTTGACTCTAAGTGGAATGTAACCACCGGAGATAAAAAAGAGATCTATAAACTGGCACGTAAATCGTATTTTGCAGTACTTGACAAAGGAGATGGGGGATTGCAAGATTTTATTCATACCGAAAACTTTATTTTGGTAGATAAAAAAAGACAAATTCGGGGATTTTATGATGGTACTGATTCTCAAGATATCGAACGATTAATCCAAGACCTTAAGCTGTTAGAAAAGGAATAAATGGGATTGTTTTTTAACCCATTTTTCTTTTTTGCTATTAACGTAAAAATAGTATCTTTGCCATTATTTAAAATCATTCTAAATAATGGGTCTTAGTATTGCCAGTTTACAAGTGGGAGAGCGAGGAATTATCTGTGATGTTGCCTTAGACAAAATTCCGTTAAAATTATTAGAGATGGGATGCTTACCTGGAAAAGAGGTAGAATTATTACAAAAAGCACCTTTAAAAGATCCTTTGTACATTCGTGTTAATGGAAGTCATTTAGCTATACGAGTAGAAACCGCTTCACAAATTGCTATTAGTAAATTGCAATGATTAAAACTATAAAAATAGCTCTAGTAGGTAACCCTAATACCGGAAAAACATCTTTATTTAACCAATTAACGGGCTTAAATCAAAAAGTAGGAAACTATCCGGGGATTACAGTAGATAAAAAACAAGGAACTTGTCATCTTTCCGAACATTTAAAAGCGGTTATTACGGATTTGCCGGGTACCTATAGTATTAACCCCACTTCTGCCGATGAGGATATTGTCTATAAAACATTGGTTAATGAAAAAAATCCTGATTTTCCGGATGTTGTTGTGGTAGTTGCTGAGGTAGAAAATCTTAAACGAAATCTTTTTTTATTTTCACAAATTAAAGACCTAGGTATACCCACCGTATTAGCCATAAATATGGCAGATCAAATGCAGCGAAAAGGAATTACCATTGATGTAGCCTCTCTTGAAAAAGATCTCAATACGAAGGTAGTATTGGTTAGTGCGAGAAAGAAAACAGGAATAGAAGAATTAAAAACTATTCTAAAGGATTATGATACCTTAAGTACACAAAGTTTAGCTGACATTTCACAACGAATAGATGGCAACTTTTTTGTTAAAATAAAAGAAGCTCTCCCTCAATTTTCCACCTACAAATCTTGGTTGCTCATTACACAATTAGCTGAAGCGGATTTTATTACGGACCAAGAACGTGAAACTTTGTTGTCTTTTAAGAAAAAGAAAGAAAAAATAAAGAAATTCCAACATAAGGAAGCGATTTTTAGGTATCAGGTAATTAATGAAATTCTTAAAAAGAATTATGTTATTAACAGAAGTGAAGGAAGTGATTTACGGGGTAAACTGGATCGGATTCTAACCCATAGAATTTTTGGATATGTAATTTTTGCCTTAATTTTAGTCATTATTTTTCAATCGGTTTTTGCTTGGGCAAGTATCCCTATGGAATGGATTGATACTGCTTTTGCGCAATTAGCAAATTATACACAACAGCAATTGACTACCGGTAGGTTTACGGATTTGCTGGTAGAAGGAGTTATTCCCGGAGTAGGTGGTGTCTTGATTTTTGTTCCACAGATAGCCATTCTTTTTTTGTTTGTGGCTATTCTTGAGGAAACCGGTTATATGAGTCGTGTCGTTTTTTTAATGGATAAAATTATGCGACGTTATGGGATGAGTGGTAAAAGTGTTATTCCCTTGGTTTCCGGTACTGCTTGTGCAATTCCTGCTATTATGTCTTCTCGAAACATCGAAAGTTGGCGCGAACGATTAATCACTATTCTAGTAGTCCCTTTTACGACTTGCTCTGCAAGAATCCCCGTATATGCTATATTGATAGCCTTGATTATTCCAGACAAACATTATTTTGGGATTTTTAATTTACAAGGGCTTACGCTCTTGGCTCTATATGTCCTGGGTTTTGTGGCAGCCATATCATCCGCATACCTACTGAATAAAGTTTTAAAAATAAAGAACAAAAGTTTTTTTATTATTGAATTACCAAACTATAAAATACCTTCTCCAAAAAATATAGGTATTACGGTTTTAGAAAAAACAAAAGCTTTTGTTCTGGGTGCCGGAAAAATTATTTTAGCCATATCAATTGTGTTGTGGTTTTTAGCCTCTCACGGTGGATCCGATTTTACTAATGCAGAAGAGACAATACAACTGGAAAATTCGGGTAAGTCATTATCTGTTAGTGAGCTGAATAAGAAAATAGCATCCTATAAATTAGCGCATTCTTATATTGGTAAAATTGGAAAAACAATTGAGCCTGTTATTAAACCTTTAGGCTACGATTGGAAAGTAGGGATTGCTCTAATAAGTTCTTTTGCGGCACGCGAAGTTTTTGTGGGGACATTAGCAACCATATATAGCGTTGAAGACAAAGGGAACAATTCGGCAACAATCAAGCAACGTATGCAAAGTGAAGTGGACTCGGTAACTGGAAAAAAACGTTTTGATTTTGCTACCGGTATGTCATTGTTATTGTTTTATGCTTTTGCTATGCAGTGTATGGGAACTTTGGCTATCGTAAAACGAGAAACCCGTTCGTGGAAATGGCCTATATTACAATTAACAGGAATGGGTAGTTTAGCCTATATTGTGGCTTTATTAGCATTTCAAATGCTCAAATAATGCAAGATTTTTTAGTATATATCACCGTTTTTATCGCCATTGTTTTTTTAGTGCGGAAATTCTTTTTTACACCAAAAAACAAAAAAGATTGTGGTGGCGATTGTAGTTGTTAGCGTATTAATTATTTATAATTAGGATTTATTGAAAATCCAACCCCTCTTGATGTTAAAATAATATCATCGCCTATTTTCTCTCGTAATTTTCTAATGTGTACATCTAGTGTCCTATCACCAACAATTACGTTAGACCCCCAAACTTCGTCATAAATAGCGGTTCGGGTAAATACTTTTCCAGGTTTGGAGATCAATAAGGCTAAAATTTGAAACTCTTTTTTGGGGAGTATTATTTCTTTAGAATCAATTTGAATTACTCTTCTATCAAAGTAAATGGTAAGTTTCCCTAAAACGATTTGTTCTGTATCATCTTTCTTATTCACAAATTGTTTTCTTTTTAACAAAGATTTTATTCGGGCTAATAACGTACGAATTCGAATCGGTTTATTGACATAATCATCGGCACCCACATCAAAACCTGCTATAACAGAATAATCTTCGCCTCTTGCCGTTAAAAAAACGATTATTGTATTTTGAAATTCGGGATACTCTCTTAATAATCTGCAGGTTTCGATACCATCTATTTTAGGCATCATCACATCTAGAATAATTAAGTCCGGCAAAAAGTCTTTGGCAATTTTAATGGCTTCCTCACCGTCACTCGCTATACGAACATTATAGTTTTCATTCTTAAAGTTATACTCCAGAATCTCTAAAACGTCTTTTTCATCATCTACGATCAGTATTTTGTGCCTTTCCATGTTGGATTATTAGATTTTCTGTTTGTTCCAAAAATAAGGATTATTTTTTTAACAGCTAAAAAAACGCAGTAGAATTTATAGCAGGCAGGTTCAAGTATCAAATGCATCTTTAATGGTATACGATTAATACAATGTGTAATTGAAACCTAAAGAAAAGCTCGGTCTTTTTGAGTATTGTTTGTAAATCTGATGTTCTGCTCCAAAGGAATCGAAATATTGATTAAAGTTGTCGCTTAAAATATTTTTCATAGACAAGCTTAATCGGTATTTATTTTCTTTCCCAAACTTATAAGTGCCTTTAAAGTTTAAACTATGGAATGGGTCTTCATAAACATCAGGTACGATGCCGCTACCAACAATAACCAATTTTTTTCCTTGTACATTGTAGCTTAAATTGGCATTAAAACTTTTGTTATTAATATTAATAGAGCCATTAATAATAAAGGGTGCTTGTCCTTGCATGGTACGGAATTGTTCTATAGTCTCGTTATCTCGTGCATTTTCGGAACGTAATTCGTATTCTGTTTTACCGGAAATATCAACAAGCACTTGTTTGGTGTCCACTCGCGAGAGTATATAGGTGACGTTTCCTGCAACAGATACATTCCATTTAGCGTCATCATTCCCTGTTATTAAATTCTTCTTTATTTCTAATTCGGCACCAAACACATTCGCTTTTCCGGTGTTTTTTGGCTGAATAGAGCTTGGGTTTAGCTGAAAAGGGACCAATTCAATAGGGTTTTTAAAGTTTTTATAAAATCCACTTACCGAAATCATTTGTTTTGGCTTAAAAAAGTTTTCCCATCGTACATCAAAATTTTGGATATTTGTTTCCTTTAAATCCAGATTTCCAATAAACTCAATCTGAGAAATAGGGTCTTGAATATGTGCATTTGATTTTTCTTTAAAGGAGGGTCGAGCAAGTGTTTTTGAAAAAGACATCCTAATATTTGATTGATCATTTACTGCATATATTAGGTTTAAAGAGGGTAAAAAATCTAATTCATTTAGTGTTTTTTCATTAAAAGGAACATTATTAAAATAACCGTTGTAAAAAATGTTTGCTTTTTCAACTCGTACACCATAAATACTTTTAAGTTTATCGGTTAATGAAAATTCGTGCATACCGTAGATTGCGGCTACATTATTTATGGCATTGTATTTATTGTTTGCATTTTGACTTCCTTTAACATAAACCCCTGATTGCGAGGTAGTATTCCAGATATTTTCATCTTGTAATATATCATTTGGGTCTTCTGTAAAAGTATTAAAATCAGCCGTTTTTTCGATGCGATAATTTAAGACGTCGTAATCTCTGTGTTTAAAGGTGTTGGAGAGACCAAACTTTAAGTTTCCATCATTTTTAAAGCTATATTTTAGGTCTATTTTACTGGCAAGGCTAAGTTCGTTAAGTGTACGATAATACCGGTCAATTCCGGCCCCATCGCCTAATTCCAGCCCAAAACTATTTGAATCTGTATTGTAAGACAAGCGGGTTGATCGTACGTCCGGCTCTAGAATATTTGCCAAAGTAGGCGAGACTTTCCAGTCGATAACGATGTCATTATCTTGTAAGTGATGGGTGCCTTTTAGCAAGGCATTGGTTACCGAACGTTGCGAATATTGAATACCATCTTTGTATAGCGTAGCATTGGTTTCATCGAAATTTCGCGAGATATAATCGGCAGCTTGGCCGTTACCATTTTGGCTTCTAAACAAAGAAATAGCATATTTACTTTTATCAAATTTTAGAGCCCCTCCCAATAATCCACTCCAAATTACATTATTGACACCGAATGAGCCGCTCGTTATTTCTCGTTTATCTAATTGATTTACTTGCTTATTGGGGTCTTTAAAATAGGTTCCATAAATAACATCATCGTAAAACTTGTAATCATTGGCATAATTGAATGCAAAATTTAGCCCAATAATAACATTTTCTTTGTCGTATTGGTTTCCGAAATTAAAACTAAAATCTTGATTTAAAAAAGTGTTTGCTCCCTTGGTAACTCCAAGTTCCTTGGAGAATGAATTGGTAAGTGTGGTTAGCTGCGGGTCGTTTAATGATTCATCCGGAATGCTTGTCGCAGCACTAAAACCTAATTGTCTCGTTTTGTTACCAAAGCCTAGCCAGTCATAGTTTTGTTTTTGATACAAGACAAAATTACTGTTAAAATTCATATTACTTGTGTATCCAAAACCTAGTCCAACTTCTATGGTTTTACTTCTAGGGAAATCTTTGGTCGTGATATTGACCAATCCTCCTGTAAAATCTCCAGATAAATCGGGTGTAAATGTTTTAAACACGACGATTTTATCGACCAAATTGGTTGGGAATAAATCCATCTGAACTGTGTTTTTATCAGGGTCTAACCCTGGAATTGTAATGTCGTTAAGTGTAGTTTTAGTGTAACGGTCGCTCAACCCCCTAACAAAAACATATTTACCCCCTTGAATAGACACTCCGGTAACCCTTTTTAAGGCTCCGGCTACATCCGAGTCTCCTATGATGTTAAAACTTTCGGCAGAAATTCCATCTAGTAATTTAACCGACTTTTTTTGCATAGTCATTAAAGCAGTTACAGAATTTCTTTTTTTTGAGGATTGAATAACCACCTCGTCTAATTGCTCTCCAGAAGATAGCATAATGTTTAACAAAACTTCTTTTTCGCCAGTTACGTTTAGGTCGTTTACTAAAGATTTTTTATACCCAAGCAAAGAAAATTCGAGATTATATACGCCTTTTTCTAAAATGAGTGTGAAATTCCCGTCAAAATCAGATACGGTTCCCTTAGAAGTACCTTTTACGATTACATTGGCTCCCATAATGGGTTCGCCGTTATCTCCGTCAATAATTTTCCCTCTGATGATTCCTTCCGCTGAAATAATACTTGTGCTAAGTAGTAGTAATGCAAATAAAATATGTTTTGTCATTTTTAATTAATTTACCCTTATTTTTATAAAACAACTAAAGTTCTCCTAAAAAAGAGAACTTTAGTTTGCACTTATTTAAATACTAAAAAAATTTGGCGCTTTTTAAAATTTATTATGGATGGATGTCCAAGTCCAATTGGCAAATGCAGATTGGGCTACTACAGTTGGGTTGTTAGAATCGTTATTATTTGCCAATGAAAAGATGCCTTGTGCAGCTGTATCAAAAGCAGCGGGAACTTCGCAGTCAACCGGTGGGTTTGCACCATTATCTGATTTAGTATAAAGATGTAAGCTTGCATCGGTCTTATTATCTTTTATTTTTAGAGAACCATCTATGTAGTGAGTGTATGCGTCTGTAAGGGATGTTGCACAATCCGTATCCAGTTTTACACTTACTTTAAATTTATCTAAGCCATTAAACACATTATTTTTTACTTCGCCCTGTGCTTTAGATTTTAAATCACAAGATCCGTCATTATCTTTATCTGTAAAGACACAATTTTCAACAGTAAATAAGCCATCTGAATAGGTATCATTTTCAGGGCCATCAATTTCTAAGAATTCATCACTTACCGAACTCTTATAGACTACCATTGAGTTTTTGAATGTACCTGAGAAATTTTGATCGATATCGAATGCATCATCTTGCTCATAAGCAACTAGCGCGTGATTAATAGTAACAGTTCCCCCAAAACACTCAATTCCATCATCTAAATTAGCCACAATTTCTACATAGTCTATGGTTGTTCCGGAACCTACTCCACCAAGTGTTAAGCCATTAATCTCGTTTCCTTCGCCAATTGATATACCGCCATGTCTAATGGAAACATATTTAATAACACCTGAATTGTCGGCATTATTTGTTCCGCCGTATTTGCCATAAATAGCATCTGCTGGGATTCCTTCTATTTGCCCTTCAGTATCTCCATTTTTATCGGATACTTTTGCATTACCTAGAATAATGACACCACCCCATTTTGCCACATCAGTTTCATCTAAGTTAGTTCCTGATTTTTGACCAATTTCAATATTATCTAGAATAGAAGTAAATATTATCGGGTTATTTGCTGTTCCTTCAGCCATTAATTTTCCACCTCTTGCAACAACCAAGGCCGATGCATTGGACCCGTCTCCTTCTTTTCCTTTGATAATAGTTCCGGGTTCAATGGTTAGAGTAACCCCATCATTTACGATTACCTTACCTTGTAGTTTGTAGATTTTATCGGCTGTCCAAGTTTCATCTTGTGTAATTTCGCCTGTTTTATCTTCGCTTGTAATAGGTGCTGGGTCCTCTGTACAAGATACTACGATACTTAATAATGCAGCGATTACAACGATTGATTTAAAATAATTTGGTTTTAACATTTTAGTTTCTTTTTGGTTTGAATTAATACCGCAAATGTATATTCACCATCTAAAGTTTGGGTAACTAAAAAATTAATTAAACATTAAGTTATGGTTGTAAATGTTTACATAAAATTAACACAATAAAGAGCAGTTATTGTATTATTGAAATTGCTCTTTATACAAGTTGTAATAAAAGCCATTTTCTGTTGCTAAAAGTTCATTGTGAGTGCCTTGCTCCACAATTTTTCCTTGATGCATTACTAGTATTCTATCTGCTTTTGTAATGGTGGCCAATCGATGTGCAATGATAATAGAGGTACGGTCTTTAGTGATTTTGTCTGTGGCTTGTTGTATAAGTTGTTCCGAGTAACTGTCTATAGACGAAGTAGCTTCATCTAGAATCAAGATTCTTGGGTTACTGACATAAGCTCGTAAGAAAGCGATGAGTTGCCTTTGTCCGGATGAAAGCATAATACCGCGTTCTTTTACATTGTAGTTATAGCCTCCGGGAAGTTCCTTGATAAAGGCATCTATACCTATTTGTTTTGCCGCTTGTTCTACATCTTCAAGTGATATAGCGGGATCTTTTAAGGTAATATTGTTTACAATACTATCCGAAAAAAGAAAAACATCTTGTAAAACTACAGCGATTTGGTTGCGAAGTGATGTTAAATCATATTTTTTGATAAGGACATCGTCAATCAAAATATGTCCTTTGTCTATATCATAAAACCGATTTATCAGATTGATAATAGTAGATTTACCAGCTCCAGTAGCTCCAACAATGGCAACCGTTTCTCCGGGATTTACTATAAAAGATATTCCTTTTAATACCGGCTCGTCTTTTAAATAATTAAAAAAGACATTATCAAATACTATTTTTCCTTTTATCTTTTCTGCCGGGAGAGTTCCCTTTCGGGTTGTTCGGCTATTAGTATCTAATAAAGTGAAAATTCGTTCTCCGGCAACAATACCCATTTGGAGTGTGTTAAATTTATCTGCAATTTGTCGTAGTGGCCTAAAAAGCATTTGTGCCATCATAATAAAACCGATAATCTCACCCGGAGCAACACTTTGGTTTGTCGCGGCCTCTAAGCCACCGTACCATACCAAAAGCCCAATGGATATAGAAGATAAAACCTCTGCAACCGGAAAAAAAATGGAATAATACCATATGGCTTTAATATACGCATTTTTGTAGTTGGTGTTGATTTGTTTAAACTTTTGGTATTCTGTTTTTTCCCTTGTAAAGAGTTGTATAATGGTCATTCCACTGATACGTTCTTGAACAAAACTATTGAGGTTGGCAACTTGCTTACGAACTTCCTGAAATGTTTTTTTAATTCCTTGTTGAAATAATTTTGTGGCATAGATTAAAATAGGTAACACAGTAAATGTAATCAATGCCAATTGCCAATTGATAATCAGCATAGCGATAATAACTACAAGCATTTTAAGAATATCGCCAACAATCATAAATAAGCCTTGACTAAAGAAACTAGCTATGGTTTCTAAATCGGATACAACACGGGTAACCAATCTACCCACAGAAGAGGTGTCTATATAAGCCATTTTAAAATGGATGATATGATTAAATAATTCTTGTCGAATATTTTTAATAATATGTTGTCCCAACCAATTTGATAAATAGACAAAAAAGAACTGAATAATCACTTCGAGCATCAGCAAACCGAGCATAAGAATGATTAAAAAAAACAGACCGCTTTCTTCTTTTGGAGTGATATATTTATTGACGATTTGAATTAGAATAATAGGTCGCGCTGTAGCTAAAAAAGACAATATTATGGCAGCAAAACTGGTTACAATAAATTGCCAACGATATTTTTTTGCATAATGAAGAATACGGCTGAAAACAGCAATATCAAAAGCTTTCCCACTTTTGTTTTCTGTATTTTTTTCTTTGGTATTGTTCATGCTATTTATAGATATGTTTACGGATTAAAAATATGATGAGGGTAGCTTATTTTAGTTAAAAAAAGACCTTTTGCAGGAACAGATAATCCTGACTTGGAACGGTCTCGACTCTCAACTATTTGCTCAAACTCAGCCAAACTTATTTTATGTAATCCTAAATCTAATAAAGTGCCGACAATAGCTCGTACCATATTTCGTAAAAACCGATTGGCTGTTATATAAAAAATAAGAGAATCGTCACTTTTCTCCCAATACGCAGTTTCTATAGTACAAAGATATGTTTTTACGTCAGTTTTTGATTTAGAAAAGGCTTTAAAATCGGTATGTTTCAACAATATGCCTGCTGCTTGGTTCATCTTTGTTAGGTCAAATTGTTTATGGGTTACTTGCCAACTTGTATCTAATATAAAAGGGTTGTTTTTTAAGCAGATATGATATTCATACGATCTTGATATAGCATCAAAACGTGCATGAGCGTTGGGAATAACCGAATATATTCCTTGTATTACAATACTTTTTGGAACTAGAGCGTTTAATCTATAGGTGGTTTCTTTTAGATCTATTGGGCTAGTCGTATCAAAATGAGCGAATAGTTGTTTGGCATGTACACCGGCATCTGTTCTACCGGCACCTACAATCGAAATGGGGTTGCGAAATAATATCGTTAAAGCTTTTTCTATCTCTTCTTGAATACTATTTGCATTGGGCTGTTTTTGCCATCCGTGGAAATTGGTACCTTTGTACGCGATTTCGATAAAATAACGCATATATCCGTTCTTTTTTTGATAATTTGAACCATTCAATACAATGACAAACATACTACTTCTTTCTGATACCCATGGATATATTGACGATCAAATGATAAAATATGTCATGCAAGCTGACGAGGTTTGGCATGCCGGAGATATTGGTGATATTAAAGTGACGGATACCATAGCACGCCTGAAACCTTTACGTGCTGTTTATGGGAATATTGATGGAACAGCGGCAAGAGCACAGTTTTCTTTAGATGAAAATTTTTTAATTGAAAATACGCGTGTTTTAATGACCCATATTGGAGGTTATCCCGGAAGATATGATAGAAGAGTTAAAGAAACTCTAAAACAAAACCCACCAAATCTTTTTATTAGTGGGCATTCTCATATTTTAAAAATAATTTATGACAAGAAGCTGGATTTATTACATTTAAACCCCGGGGCTGCCGGTAAATCCGGGTTTCACAAAGTTCGTAGCATGTTGCGTTTTGGAATAGACAATAGCGGTATAAAAAACATGGAAATTATAGAATTAGAAAAACGGTCTTAATGTAATAATAGCGGTTCTCTCCTCTGTTCTATGGGAACAGAAATAAAGATAGACGTACCCTCTTTTGAGGAGGAATTAATTTTAAACACCCCTTGCATTTTATTAATCCGAGTTTCAATTTGACGTAAGCCTAACCCATCAACTTTATAATTTTGTGAAGGGTTAAAGCCTTTGCCATCATCTAGAATTGTGATTTCAAGATTTCCGTTTTTTTCTTTCATTTTAATTTCTGCATTGCTTGCCATACTATGTTTAATAATATTATTGAGTAGTTCGTCAATAATACTATTTATTTTTAACTCAAAACCCTGAGCGTAACGTGTAAGGTTAATACAATCACAATGAAAATTAAGTGTGGAATTGGAGTATTTGTCGCATAAATCCTGTATAGCAAAGCTAAGGCCAAATTTTAACAGTACAGAAGAAACTAATGAATGAGAAAGGTTTCGAATTTTATCGGCAGCTTCATTGACAATTTTTTGGGCTTTATCAATTTCATCAGGATAGTCCTTTTTTAGTAACATTTTACTTGCTTGTAGGTGCAATCCGGCAGATGATAATAAGGAGCTCACACTGTGATGAAGGGTTTCTGCTATCATTTTTCGTTCACTTTCTTTTCCATCAAGGGTTGCGTTTAATATCTTTTCTCTTGCTTCGTTCTGAAGTTGTTCTAGGTTATTTTGCTGGATAAGTTGCTGTTGTTTGAGTTCTAGTGTTAGATTTTTTTGTCTAAGTTTTAAGTAACGATAGATAAGCCACCCCCCTATTAGTAAACTCAGAGAAATAACAATCAATATATTATTGATATTCTGCGCATGCTCTTTTTCTCTTTTTTCTTCGGCGGTTTTTAATTGTTCTTTTTTCTTAATATTCTCAGCATTATAGCGCCCTTCTATTGTGGCTAGGATACCACTTAGTTCTTCGTTCCTGAGACTATCTCTAATACGAAAAGATTTTTCTTGATAAATATAGGTTCTATAGTCTTTTAACTGGAATAATACCCAAGATAAATTATCGTAAATAGCCTCTTTTAAACTAAGGGATGATTCATTGTCAATGTTTTTAATGAGTTCCAAGGCCTCAAAATACACTCTTTTGGCATCAGCAAATCTCTTTTGTTCTAAGTATACCGAGGCAAGATTATTCAATGCCATAGCAGTAGACAATGCGTTATTGTATTTTTCTTGTATTTCTAATGCATTTAATGCATTTAACTGAGCGTGTAACAAATCCCCTTTTAATATTTGTAGCCCTGATAAATTGGAATAGGCTCTTGAACGTATCAGTTCAATTTCCGGAGAAGAGATAGTGTTGTTAATAACTTTTTGGTAGTAAATAGTGGCGCTATCCGGTTGTTTTATTTTAGAGTATATAGTGCCAATAATTATCTCTAAGTTTAATAAGTATTTAGGTTTGCTATTTTTTTTTGCAAGAGAATAGCTTTTTTTATAGTATTCTAGAGACTTTTCGTAATTTTTTGATTTACTAAATATTTGTCCAATAAGAAAGCTGGAAGTTTCAATTAAAACACTATCTTTTTTTAGGCTTGCTTTTTTTAATAAATTTAGGGCTAGTTGGAGGGCTTCTTTTTCCTCGTTTTGTTGTAAGAGAAATTTGATACGTTGTAATGAGTCGGTAGTACCTACTGCTTGCCGGGGAGCTATAGCAGTAGGATTTTGAGGGGGTAAAGGGGGGTGTTTTACTACCGAACCAGTACTAAAAACAGGGGAGAAAAGGGGGATAAGCAGTAATGCATATCGAAGTAAATAATACCTGTTTTTTAGTTTCATATTTATACTTTATCCATCAAAGATAAAAAAAAGGGGGTAAAAGGGGGTGGGGTAAACAAGAAGTCGTCATTTCAATAGGGTTAGTAATAATAAGAAGGGGTCATAAATTAAGGGATAAATACAATTCTAGGTTTTTTAGTATCGGTTTCTCTGGAGGTAGCGGTGGTTTGAATAAAATCAATTCGTAAACTACCGTCAGCCTCTGCAGCATAATTTTTTGAATAAGAGACATTGGTTGCATTGGCATTTTCTACTAAATAGATATCATTCACGTTTTCATTGTCATTATATCCAAAACTTACATCTACACCATCTTTTACTTCAAAATCTAGTTGAATACTACCATCTTCGTTAGAAACGATAGCGTATGTGTTCAGCAAACCAAAGTCAGTGGTTCTACTAGTTGATTGTGTATTATCATCTTCAATAGATAATTTAGGCTGATTGTTCTCGTCTTCACTAATAAAAGTGATGTTTAAATGTTTATCGGTTACATCATAATTATGTGTTTTAGAGTTTCTAGCTGTCGTGTTATCAACCACTAAATGTACTTGATTTTCGACAGCATCATCGTAGAAAAGAGTTCCAACCCCATCTCTTACATTAGTAGTTAAGGCATAACTTCCATCAGCATTTTTCTTAACGATAAATGATTCTAGCATCCGGTCGTTACTATTAACTTGCTCATTAATATTTTCCTCTGTTGAGCAAGAGGTAATCATTAGTAGTAGTGTCAGTAATCCAAGTAAATGTTTCATAATTAAAAGTGTTTATAGTTTAGTTATTATTTGAGTTTCTTTATAAAAAAAGGAGGAAAGTTTAGCGAGTGTAAATAAGTACAGTGATTACTTCCCTCCTTCAACCTAAATATTTCCGTTATTCAATTAATTTATGTTTTACAACATAAATAGCTAGGCCAACAGCATTTTTTACGCCTAACTTGGCCATAATATTTTTTTTGTGTGTTTCTACAGTCCCGGCGCTAATATTAAGAGTGTCAGCTATTTCCTTATTAGTGTATTCTTCAGCGATTAATTTTAGAATCTCATATTCTCGATCGGACAACATCCCGAAATATTTACTAAAATGCAGCTCATTAGTAACTTTCCTTCCTGTAAAAGAATTGACTATTTTGTTTCGAATATCACTACTAAAATACATATCATCACCATGAACGGTTTTAATCGCTTCAATAATACTTTCACCGGCACTTACTTTGGTAATAAAACCTTTAGCTCCCATTTTTAACACCTCCTTAATGAGTTTGACATCATTATAACTGGTCAAAACAATGGTTTTAGGTGGGTTTTTATAAGTTTGCAAAGAACGTAATACTTCTATTCCATCTAATTTCGGCATTCCAATATCTAATACCAAAATTTCTGCATTATTTTTCTTAAACCAATCGACAACTTCAATTCCGTCTAACGAATAACCAACTACATCAATTTTGTCTTCTGTTTTAAGAACAGCTACAATGCCATCTATTAATATTTTGTGATCATCGGCTATGTGAACTGTTATAGTTTCTGCTTTCATTTTATGGTACAAATATAGACGTGATATTTATTTCTTACAATACCCAATTCCGTGATTTTGAAAAATCACGGAATTGGGTAGAGGCTTATTGTTTGTAAAAAAACCCTCCGATTAGTTAAAAAAGGAGGGTTTGCACTAAATATACTAAGTGTAAGTATTATCGCAATCTATCTATAGATTTTACAAGGTTTTCATCCTTTTTTATAGCATAATTTGCCAAAATGAGCAA
>JANTFW010000033.1 GCA_024763245.1 Flavobacteriaceae bacterium
AGTCTTTTTGGAGTTGTCACCCCGTTTTGTTCCTGTTCATCAGTGCCTTTATTTATCGGTTTTGTTCGTGGTGGCATTCCGTTAGGGGTTACTTTTGCTTTTTTAATTACTTCTCCCTTAGTAAATGAGGTAGCCATAGGTTTATTTGTGGGACTTTTTGGTATAAAAATAACAGCTGTTTATGTCATTAGCGGCGTCTTGTTAGGGCTCGTAAGTGGTTTAATCTTAAGTCGCTTTAAATTAGAACGTTTCTTAACGCCTTGGGTAAAAGAGGTTTTAGCGAATGCCGAACGTGATGAGGAAGTTTTTGTAGCCGAAAAAACACCTTTTCTGGAACGTTTGCCTGTTATTTGGCAAGAGGTAATGACTATTATTAAAGGGATTGTTCTTTATGTTTTAATTGGTATTGCTATTGGCGGTTTGATACACGGTTATGTGCCAGAAGGTTTTTTTGAACATTATATGAGTAAAGATAATTTCTTTGCTGTGCCAATGGCTACCATATTGGCTGTTCCCATGTATTCGAATGCTTCCGGGATTTTACCGGTAGTTCAAGTATTAGTTTCCAAAGGAATCCCTATTGGAACGGCTATCGCTTTTATGATGGGTGTTGTAGGGCTCTCTTTTCCGGAAGCGATGCTCTTAAAGAAGGTTATGACTTTAAAATTAATCGGTATTTTCTTTGGCGTGGTAACCCTATGTATCATTATTTCGGGATATTTGTTTAATCTTATTCTTTAAATAATTCACAATGGCATTAATCGACTTCCACAAACTCAAAATATCACACAAAAAAGCCTTAGGAGGTATCATTAGCATCGGACCCATCATCCTAGGGGTATTGTTGCTGGTCAGTATTATTAATGTAATGATTCCGGAGTCGTTTTATACCAAAGTTTTTACCGGAAATTTATGGTTAGATGCACTAAAAGGAAGTCTGTTAGGTAGTTTGTTAACAGGAAATCCTGTGACGGGATATATCTTAGGGAATGGGTTTTTGTCTGCCGGTGTTAGCCTAATTGCGGTTACGTCGTTTATTGTAGCTTGGACTACAGTAGGTTTGGTTCAGTTACCAGCTGAAGCCTTAGCATTAGGAAAAACCTTTGCTATATATAGAAATATCAGTGCATTTATCATGGCGATTATTGCAGCGGTATTGAGTGTTTTAATTCTACAAATTTTATAAGATGAACACTAAAAACAAAAAAAGCAGCAAAGGCAAATGGGTTTTCTTAGGATTCGTTCTGCTGTTACTGCTCGTAACCTCTATAGTAGATGCTGCTAAAATACAACCCATACTAAAGCTTTATTCTAAAACGCTTTTACAAATAGCCCCAATCTTTATTTTGGTTTATGTCATTATGGTATTGACCAATTATTTTGTAAATAATAATAGCCTTAAAAAACATTTAGGAGAAGATGCGGGAAGCAAAGCTTGGGTTATTGCTATAGTTTCAGGAATATTGTCAATAGGGCCGGTATATATGTGGTATCCGCTTATGCATGATTTACAGAAAAAAGGAGTAAAGGATCGGTTTATAGCGACATTTTTATACAATAGAGGTATCAAACTGCAATGGTTGCCGATGCTGATTCTCTATTTTGGACTCAAATATTCTCTTGTGGTATTAGTTGTTATGGCAGTGTTATCAATTCCTCAAGGGATATTAACCGAAAAAATGATTCAAAAAATTAAATTATTTAATCATAAAAATAATACGCTTAAATTTTAACGTTTGAAACCGAAACTAAAACTACTCGACCGTTACCTCACACTTTGGATATTCTTAGCCATGGCACTCGGTGTTGGCTTAGGATATTTCTTCCCCAACATATCAGGTTTAACAGATTCTTTATCTGTTGGCTCAACCAATATTCCTTTGGCCATCGGGCTTATATTGATGATGTATCCACCATTGGCAAAAGTGGATTATAAACTCTTGCCAAAAGCTTTTAAAGACACCAAACTCATGAGTTTGTCTTTGATTTTAAATTGGATTATTGGCCCTTTTTTGATGTTTTTTCTTGCGATTATTTTTTTACGGGATTATCCCGGGTATATGGCTGGCGTAATTCTTATCGGTCTTGCCAGATGTATTGCGATGGTTATCGTTTGGAATGATTTGGCAGGAGGAAGTAGAGAATATGGCGCAACACTTATTGCATTAAATAGCGTTTTTCAAGTACTCACGTATAGTTTTTATGCTTGGCTGTTTATCACGGTATTACCACAATATTTTGGTTTAGATACTTATGAAGTAACTATTTCAATTACTGAAGTAGCCAAAAGTGTCCTAATCTATTTAGGAATACCTTTCTTGGCAGGTTATTTAAGCCGAAAATATCTAATTAAATACAAAGGTGAAAATTGGTATAAAAGAAAATTTATTCCGTTTATTTCACCGATTACATTAATAGCTTTATTGCTAACTATTGTCTTGATGTTTAGTCTAAAAGGAGATATGATTGTAGAGTTGCCAACGGATGTATTACGCATTGCCATTCCCTTAGTTATTTATTTCGTCATTATGTTTTTAGTGAGTTTTTTTATCGGAAAATGGATGTATGTACCCTATGATAAAAATGCATCGGTAGCTTTTACGGCTACAGGTAATAACTTTGAATTAGCCATAGCGGTTGCGATTGCCGTATTTGGTATCAACTCTCCCCAAGCATTTACAGGTGTGATTGGCCCTTTGGTTGAAGTGCCTGTTTTAATTTTATTAGTCAATGTATCTTTGTATTTTAAGAAAAAATTTTATAAATCGAAAACTAATTTATGAAAATACTCGTATTATGTACAGGCAACACCTGTCGCAGTCAAATGGCGGAAGGTTTTTTAAAAGCTTTTGATGAATTCCTGGATGTTTATTCGGCAGGAACAAAACCTGAAGGGGAAGTAAACCCTTATGCCATTCAGGTCATGTCAGAATTAGGTATCGATATCAGTCATAACAAACCTAAGTCAGTAAATACCTACCTTAACGAAACCTTTGATTATGTTATTACGGTTTGTGATGGGGCTAAAGAAGTTTGTCCTATTTTTAACGGAGAAGTAAAAAACAGATTGCACATAGGTTTTGAAGATCCGGCAGCCGCCAGAGGTACTGCAGCGGAAGTTTTACCGGTTTATCGTAGGATACGCAATGAGATATTGGTAGACTTTTTTGGGTTTTACCAGACGGAGTTGACATAAACAAATTGTATTTTGATACTACGCAAAGCTTATTGAGCGTTATATCATAAAGCTTTATTGATGTTCAGATTGTTTGCATTGTTTGGATTTGGATTTGTTTTAATGGTATTTCAATGCCAAAATAAAAAAATCGATAAGGATATTTTTCGGCAAATTCAAACTGTACAACCTGAAGGTAAAACCGTACAAGAGCGCTTTATTCCACCCAAAGGCTATACAAGGATAAAAGTAGCAAAAGGTAGTTTTCCAGAATATTTACGTCAACTTCCGTTACTTGAAAAAAATGCACCTGTCTTGTTATATAACGGAGAAATGAAAGCAGACCAAAATATCCATGCAGCTGTATTAGATATCGATGTGGGTAATCGTGATTTGCAGCAATGCGCAGATGCCTGTATGCGCCTATGGGCAGAGTACAACTACCGGAAAAAAGATTTTGATGCTATTCACTTTAATTTTACCAATGGTTTTTACTTTGATTATCCTAATTGGAGACAAGGGAAACGGATCATTGTAAAAGAGAATAAAGTAAATTGGTATCATACCGGAAAAACCAATACCTCTTATCAAGGTTTTAGAAAATACATGGATTTGGTTTTTAGCTATGCGGGCACCTGGTCTTTATCACAAGATTTAGAAAGGGTAAAACCAGAAGAAATTGAGATCGGAAATCTATTTCTGCAGGCTGGAAATCCGGGGCATGCCATCATCGTACTGGATATGGCTACTAATGAAAAAGGGGAAAAATGCATGCTTCTGGCACAGAGTTATATGCCGGCACAAAGCATACACATTCTTAAGAATATGCAAGAGTTAGAAATCAGTCCGTGGTACCGCATACCTAAAGAAGGTGTTTTAAGAACACCCGAATGGACTTTTACCACAAATGATATTCGAAAATTTACTCAGAAATAATACCCGTCTTTTTTTGCCCTGTTTGTTGGCTTTCAGTATCTTTGCGGCAATTTTTTAGTATTTAGAAATTCATAAAAGACAATATTATGACAACGAATAAAAACGTATATTTTTTTGGAGACAAAAAAGCGGATGGAAATACCAGTATGAAAAACCTATTAGGAGGTAAGGGAGCTAACCTGGCTGAGATGAACCTCATTGGTGTTCCGGTACCTGCCGGTTTTACAATCACTACAGAAGTATGTAATTATTATGTAGAAAATGGGGAAGAAGCTACGGTCAAATTGATTGAAAAAGAAGTCAAAGAAAATTTGACAAAGATAGAAGCTACCATGGGTAGCCAATTTGGTGATGCCAAAAACCCCTTGTTACTTTCTGTACGTTCCGGAGCGCGTGTATCTATGCCAGGTATGATGGATACAGTCTTAAATTTAGGTTTGAATGATGAGATTTTGGAAGGTTTGATTCAAAAAACCGACAATCCTCGTTTTGCATGGGATTCTTACCGTCGTTTTATTCAAATGTATTCTGGTGTGGTGATGGGTGTAGGTGCTGCAGACGATAGTGAACATGATCCTTTTGAAGCAGCTATTGATGCTTTGAAAGAAGAAAAAAACCTTGCTTTAGATACTGATTTTTCTGTAGCAGATTTGCAAGAATTGGTTAATCGTTTTAAAGTGGTAGTTAAAAAAAGAGCCGGGCGCGAGTTCCCTCAGGATCCCTGGGATCAATTGTGGGGTGGTGTGATGGCTGTCTTTAATTCATGGGAAGGTAAACGTGCTGTGGTATATCGTAATATCAACAAAATCCCTCATAACTGGGGAACAGCCGTCAATGTACAGGCTATGGTTTATGGTAATATGGGTAATACTTCTGCTACGGGGGTAGCTTTTACAAGAAATTCAGGAACAGGGGAAAATAAATTCAATGGAGAGTTCTTGGTCAATGCACAAGGAGAAGATGTAGTAGCCGGTATTCGTACACCGCAGGAGATCACCAAATTAGGGTCTCAACGTTGGGCTGCTTTAGCCGGTGTATCAGAAGATGACAGATATGAGAATTATAAATCTTTGGAAGAGTTTATGCCGGAACATTATCAGGAATTGTTTGATATCCAACATAAATTAGAACAACATTATAAAGATATGCAAGACCTCGAATTTACCATTCAGGAAGGTAAATTGTGGTTATTACAAACCCGTAACGGTAAACGTACCGGAAAAGCTATGGTCAAAATAGCCATGGATATGATGCACGAAGGATTGATTACTGAAAAAGAGGCTTTATTACGTATTGAACCGGAAAAGTTAGACGAACTTCTACACCCCGAGTTTGATAAATTAGCACTACAAGGAGCCCAAACATTTGCTAAAGGATTAGCTGCTTCACCAGGTGCTGCTTCCGGGATGGTAGTCTTTACTGCAGATGACGCAGTTGCTTATAAAGAAGCAGGCAAAAAAGCTATTTTGGTACGTGTAGAAACCTCTCCTGAGGATATTGCCGGGATGGATGCTGCTGAAGGAATTTTGACTGCCCGTGGTGGTATGACTTCACACGCAGCCGTGGTTGCCCGTGGTATGGGTAAATGTTGTGTATCTGGAGCCGGTGCTATCAAAATAGATTATAAAACCAAAATCATGCATGTGGATGGTGTGGAGATCAAAGAAGGAGACTGGATATCCTTAAACGGTAGTACAGGTGATGCCTTGATAGGACAAATTGCCACTACCGAAGCTGAACTTGATCAGGACTTTGATGAAATGTTAACCTTAGCTGATAAATACGCCAGACTAAAAGTAAGAACTAACGCTGATACCCCACACGACAGCCAGGTAGCCCGTGACTTTGGCGCCAAAGGAATTGGCTTGTGCCGTACAGAACATATGTTCTTTGAAGGTGAAAAAATTATCGCTATGCGCGAAATGATCCTGGCTGAAGATGAAGCAGGCCGCCGTGAAGCATTGGATAAATTATTACCAATCCAACGTAAAGACTTTGAAGGTATTTTTGAAGCCATGCAAGGCTTGCCTGTGACGGTTCGTTTGTTAGATCCACCATTACACGAATTTGTTCCACACGATCAAAAAGGACAGGAGCAAATGGCTGAAGTGATGGGTATTCCTGTGGCGAAGATCAAAGAGAAAGTGGAAGACCTTTCAGAGTTCAACCCCATGTTGGGACACAGAGGTTGCCGTCTCGGAAACACTTATCCGGAAATAACCGAAATGCAAACCCGTGCGATTATAGAAGCGGCCTTGAATCTTAAACAAAGAGGCGTTGATGCCAAACCTGAGATTATGGTACCACTAACAGGTACTTTAGCTGAAATGAAAATGCAAGAAACTATCGTTCGCGATACTATCAAAAAGATTTTTGATGAACGTAAAGATGATATTCACCATTTAGTGGGCACAATGATAGAGATACCACGTGCTGCTTTGACTGCTGATCAAATAGCACAAAGTGCTGAGTTTTTCTCATTCGGAACTAATGATTTGACACAGATGACCTTTGGTTATTCGCGTGATGATGCCGGTAAATTCTTACCAATCTATATCGAAAAAGGTATTTTGAAAAACGATCCTTTTGAAGTATTGGATCAGGAAGGAGTGGGACAATTGGTGGAGATGGCTTGTGAAAAAGGTAAACAAACCCGTCCCGATATCAAACTCGGTATTTGTGGGGAACATGGTGGAGAGCCTTCGTCTATAGAGTTCTGTCATAGAACCGGATTAGATTATGTGAGTTGTTCGCCTTTCCGTGTTCCGATTGCAAGAGTGGTTGCTGGGCAGGCAGCGATTAAATAAATCATTTACCATTTATAAATAGATAACCCTGAGACCATTGGTCTTGGGGTTTTTTTGTGAGAGATGTCTTAACTTCACTTCGACTACGCTTGGTAAACAAGTTTGTCATGATTATAGATTATTTAGGTACCGGCAATTAGAAAGTAAAAATGGAATCTTTTACCTTTTCCAGATCAACTAATTCGAATTTATCTTGTGTGACAAAGGGAGCAATCTTTTGACTTTGTATATAGTGCGCTAAGTATTCCTGTTCGGTTTGACCGGGAGTTGGGATGAATAAAGCTTTCTTTTTCATAACCGCCAGATCCATGATGGTCGAATAGCCTGAACGAGTGATAATGATGTTAGCTGAAGCAATCAATTTTTGCAGTTCATCGGTGAGGGCATAATTATAGGTGGTCAAATCACCTGTTTTAGTAATAAGCTGTTCGGTTTCCATAAGCCCTTTTACCAGGCAGCATGGTTTGTCATAGTCTTTAAAAACTTCGAGAAGCTTTCCCTCCAACTGGCTACGCTGTGGTTCCGGGCCGGATAAGATGGCTAATACCTCAAATTTATTTTTAGTATTAATAAATGAATACTGACTGAGTATGCCTAAATATCTAATTGGTATTTTTAGCTTGACATCATGGGATAGTTCTCCACTGAGGTTAGGTTTCCCAGCTATATCAGGTACCCAGCACTCGTCATATTTTTCAATGATCCTTTGATGAAAAAAAGAAGTTAATTGGCTTGTCCATCCCGATAAAACTTTGATCTGGTGTGTAATGTAATAAGAAGGGATGTCCTTGTGAAACACTCCAAAACGATTATCAGAAATGATGAGATCCACTTGGTGTTTTTTGACAAGTTCTTTGATGCTTTTTTTTTCTTTAAAGTATGTGCTGATGAACTTTGGTAATTGTGAGAATAGATTTAGTTGAAAGTATATGGGGTTTTTGGTATATTTTACCCGATAAGCAGGTAATGTTTCAAAAGTTAGTTCGGGAAAAGTTTTTTTTAAATAGGTAAGTGCTTGTCCGTCGGAAGCAATGACCATATGATGATTATTTTGGAGCAATTCTTTGATGAGCGCTATACTTCGTGAAGCATGCCCTAGACCCCAATTGAGAATTGCAATAAGGATAGTACCTTTTTTTGGTATTTTATTCTCAATTACTGTGTAGTCAAATTTATAGTAGGACATTACCTAAGTTTAAGATAAATCAAAACCAATATCTTTCCGAAAATACATTTGATTGAAATGCACTTTTTCCAATGAATTATAAGAATTGTTTAAGGCTTCCTTCATGGTAGGCGCTAAAGAAGTAAAAGCTAATACCCGTCCGCCATTGGTCAAAATTTGTTCGTTTTCCTGTTTAGTACCTGCTTGAAAAACGATTGATTCGGTGACAGAATTTAAACCGGTTATAGGTTTTCCTTTTTCATAAGAATTAGGATACCCACCTGAAACAGCCATCACTGTTGTGGAAAAATCAGGAGTAATTTTGATTTGGAAATCCTTTAGGTTTTGGCTTGTAAAAAGTGTTAATAGATCACTTTCAATTCGAGGTAATATTACTTCGGTTTCCGGATCACCAAGGCGCACATTATATTCGATGACATAAGGTTCATCATTAATGATCATCAGGCCAAAAAAAACAAAACCGGTGTAATCTATTTGATCTTTTTCAAGACCCTGAATGCTTGGTGATATAACTTTTTTCTCAATTCTTTTGAGCAAATTTTTATCAGCAAAAGGCACAGGGGATACAGCACCCATGCCACCGGTATTAAGGCCGGTATCACCTTCACCTATGCGTTTGTAATCTTTGGCTTCGGGAAGGATGATATAATTTTTCCCGTCGGTATAGACAAAACAACTCATTTCGATACCATCGAGATATTCTTCGATGACCACTTTAGAAGAGGCTGTTCCAAATTTATGCTCCTGGAGCATGGCTGTCAATTCTTTTTTTGCTGTTTCTAAATTATCTAGTATCAATACCCCTTTTCCGGCTGCGAGACCGTCGGCTTTTAACACGTAAGGTGGTTCTAAAGTTTCCAAAAAGTGGAAAGCTTTTTGTAATTTATCAGCAGTAAAGCTTTGGTATGCTGCGGTAGGAATTTGGTGTTTTTGCATAAAACGCTTAGCGAATTCTTTACTGCCCTCCAGCATGGCTCCTTCTTGTGAAGGGCCTATCACTTTTACATTTTGTAAATCAGGGTCTTGATTGAAAAAATCGGTGATACCTCTTACCAGAGGTTCTTCCGGTCCTACAATGATGAGGTCTATCTTATGGTCAAGGACTATTTGTTTAATTGCCTCAAAATCGTTGGGATTTACCCTTAGATTAGTGCCCAGTTTTTTTGTACCGGCATTGCCGGGGGCGATGTATAATTTTTGAAGTATAGGGCTTTGGCTTATTTTCCATGCCAGTGTGTGTTCACGGCCGCCGCTACCTAAGATGAGGACGTTCATATTGGTTTATTGAGGATTAAGATACAAATTTAAGGGAAAAACAGTAATGGTGTTTGAGTTATTGGTTGAAAGTTAAAAAGTTAAAAGTTGAAAGTAGAAAGTATGATGTCTCATAAATAAGGTTGACAGAAATTAGCCAACTTTAAACATCATTGTTAATAACTCATTTACCAATAATTAATAGGCTTTTTCTTCACCTTGGAAGACATTTAGGACTGTACGAATAATAATGTTGATATCGAGTACAAAACTCCAATTTTCGATGTAAAATATATCGAGTTTAACCCGATTGATAATATCTTTATCTGTCTCAATTTCACCTCGATATCCCTTTACTTGAGCAAGTCCTGTGATACCCGGCTTGACGAAGTGGCGAACCATGTATTCTTTGACAACTCCTTTAAAAATTTTAGATTGACTGAGCATGTGGGGTCGAGGGCCTACCACACTCATATCTCCTTTAAAAACATTAATAAACTGTGGCAGTTCATCAATACTGGTTTTACGAATAAATTTTCCAATTTTTGTTATACGCACATCTCCTTTTACAGTTTGGTCCCTTTCAGATCTGTCATTAACGCCCATAGATCTGTATTTGTAGCATATAAAACTATCTCCTTTTAAACCTTCTCTAACTTGCTTGAAAAATACCGGCCCTTTAGATTCTCTTTTTATGAGAATAGTTAGAAGAGGTGTCAACCATGATAACACAAATATGATTATAATTAAAGAAAAGAATATATCAAAAATACGTTTTAATAATTGAGATATCGGGTTGTCTAATGGAAAAGATCTCCAAGCTAATATAGGGACAAGCCCATAATACTCAAGATGTGTGTTTTTTACAAAAGTATCCTGATGATCAGGAACTAACTTTACAAGGATTAGATTCTTATCTGCAAAATCGATTATAGATTCAATATTATCTTTAGAGACTTCAGATATAGAGCAATAGATTTCATCTATATTATTTTCTAATATATAATTAAAACAATCATTAATTTCTCCCAAATGTTCAATTTTTCCATTACCATTTTTTATTAAAGCTTTGTTGGTTATAGTATAATTTAAACTAGGGTTTTTGTTGTCAGAAAATAGTCCCATAATCTTATATCCAAAATCCGGGCGGTTCATCATGAATTCGATTAGGGGTTTTAAACCACCGTTAGAACCAATGACGACAACTTTTTTAAAATTTTTACCTTCTACTCGATATCTCCTGAGGGCATAAAAATAAACTGCCCTAAAAATTAATACTCCAATAAAGACAAAAATCAACAATTTACCAATATGCTTTGTTGAAATAATGGTATCGGTTAATGAAAAAAAAGTAAAAATGGATAAAGAAAAAACTATAAATTGAGTAAAGAGTTGGGAAACTACTTTTGCTATTTTAATAGTTCTGCTAAAGTGATAAAGCTTAACAAAATAGGCAATGATAAGCCAAGAAAAATTTAAGTAAAAAACAAAAGAAATTTGCTGATAATATTCACTCCCCCAAATAAAAAAAACAACATTTATTATAAATAAATGTGCTATTATAGATAAAGGATGTATTAGTATAGAGTATTTTTTTTGCAAAGCACTAAAATTACACGGCTATTTTTTAAGATGTTAAAAAAACTAAAAAGTTGCGTTAATTTTAGTCTTTTGAGTTTTTTTGTTTTAATTTTTCTTTTATAACGAGTAGGATAAATTTTGTGTTACCAATTAAATATCTCTTCCACATTCTTTTGGGTTCTTGAATAAGTCTATAAAACCACTCCAGACCATTTTTTTGCATCCAAACAGGCGCCCTTTTTGTGACACCAGCTACTACATCGAAACTTCCTCCTACGCCCATGATGAAATTTACTTCTTTTAAGATTTCTTTATAATCGTTTAAGAAAATTTCTTTTTTGGGAGAAGAAATGGCCACAAAAAGCATTTGCGCTTCACTATCTGAAATTTGTTGTGCGATTTCTTTTTCTTCTGCCTTATCATAATAACCATTTCTATAACCAGCAATGATTTCAGGGGAATATTTATTTTTATAAAAATTCACTACTTTTTTTACAACCTCTTCATGTGCGCCAAAAAAGAATATCTTGTATCTTTTTTTATGGGCAATTTCTACTAATTTTTCCATCAGATCAATGCCTGTAACACGTTCTTTAAGAGGTTTGTTTAAAAATTTAGAAGCCCAGACTACGGCTTGCCCATCTGCATTTATTATATCGGAGTTATTCACACTTTCTCTCAGTTTTGAATCAGTTTGCATAGCTACTATCTTGCCTGCATTGACGACTACATGGTGGATTTGTTTTTCTTTTAAAATAGCATAATCAATTTTTTTAATTGTTTCATTAATAGATAAATTATCTATTTTAGTTTTAAATATTTCAATTTTTAATGATTCCATGATTGTCTTTCTTTGGAAATGTCATAATAAGTAATAAAAATGATAGAGGATATGCTAACACTGTAGAATTAAATAAATTGCCACTCAGGATAAAAATTATTAAAAATATAAGTGTAAAGGTAAATACTGAAATTGAGAATTTAATTTTTTTCAAATGTTGTGCGTAAAGTACTGCTAATAGTATGAGCCCAATAATTCCAAAATTCAAAATTAAATCTACTAAACCTAATTCTGTCAAATTTTCTTTTGCATTAACTCCTCCAATGAAATAATTATATATATTCCATCTTTCATTAATGTATACTATCATATTTTTTAATTTTTTATCGCGATACGATAATAAGAACGTGATAATATTTTCATTTTTAAATACTTCATATAATATAATAAACTTATATTTAATTAAGGTAATAATTCTATTTTTTTGTATTATTAAACTTGTTGACAAACTTATAAAAAGTATGATAAACCATAGTTTTAGATATAATTTTTTGTATAATACTAAAAAGAATAGAAAACAAATAATAAAAAAGTAAACCGCCTTAGTCCCAATTAAAAGAGAGGTTATAATTCCTAAAATTATATATAATGATGAAATTCTCTCTATTCTTTCGTTATAAAAATAGAATATACAAATATTAAGTATTGTGTAATAAGAAGCGGTTGAATTTGGAAATAGTATTCCAGAAATTCCAAATCTTCCACCTGGATACGTGTTAAAAAAATTAAACTCTAAAAAAAGTCCTAAAATTATTCCTAATTGTATAAAAATGAATATACCTTTATAAACAATAAAAATTGTTTTTATTTCTTTTTTATTAATCTTAGTAATAAAGTCAAATAGTGCTATAAAATACAAATAATTTAATGGAGTTCTAACTATATCTGCCAAGAATATTCTTAAGGAACTATATTCACAGAAGATACTTAAAGATGATATAGTTTTAAGAAGGAAGAGCATAGAAATTATTATTATAATTTTTTTATTATTCTCTTTAATTAGTTTAATAAAATAAAATGTAAAAAAGACAGCATCAACTATCCAAATAAAAGGGATGTGAATCATTCCATTTGATTGATAGTATAATATTTTATAAATAAATATTATAACTATACTAATTATCCATAAAGAATTGAATAGGAAAGAGGTAGATATGTTTTTATTATTTATCAAACTTATGATTATTTAACAATAGTATTACAAAAAATAACAATGGGACAATGCCTCTAATGCTTTCAAGAATTGATTCAGTAAGTGAAAATAAAAAGATTATTAATAAAAGATTTAATAATTGATAATTCCTATTTGACATACTTACAAATATTAAATACAGGGATAGTAATATGAAAAAGGAAAAACCTATTATGCCATTAGTTGATAATATTTGAAGATATTGGTTATGTGGATTATAGTTTCTTTTTGCACAAACCCAACATTGTATATTTTTTGATCTATATTTTTTGTTTAATTCTAATTGCATCTTGTCAAAACCTGTCCCAAACCAAAAATTTTCTTTCCATACTTTATAAGCAGCATTAATTTTGGCAACTCTAAGTGACACACTACCGTAGTTATTGTTGTCAAAGTATGAAAGGCCTCTAAAATCTTTTAGTTGTACAATTTTATATCTAAAATCAGAGGAAACTGTAAATGATAAAAAGAATGAAAAAATAAGAATAAGAATAATGTTACGGTGTTTTTTGTTATTAAAAAAAATTGAATTAATAATTGTGTAAATAAACAAACTAATAATTGCTATTCTACTTGTTGAAAAAAAAATTAAAAATATTAAGAAAGCAATTAAGCTATTTACAAACAAGGTGTTTTTAAATATTTTATTATTTGTTAGAATAAGATTTAATGCTATAATTGCATATAGACCAATATAGGTTGTGTGAAAAGATAATTGAGAAAAACGCTGAAAATACCATTTTGTAAGCTGAGTGTCATTAATAAAGTTTTCAATAATTAGTCTTATGATTGCATAAATAGAAACAATTACAAAGCTATATATGAAGAATTTATAAATACGTGTTTTATTACTGATAACATTTGGTATTATCATAATTGGAAAAAAAAGAAAAGCAAGATTTTTTTCCAAAAAATGATATTCCAAAGTACTTATGCCATTTGGCAGGGATCTAAATAAATAGTAAATATATATAGCAAAAAGTATTATATTTAGTTTTGAATGGATTATTGATATTTTTTTTACTACCCTAATATATATGGCAATAATTATTGTGGCAGTTAAAGTAAAAGATAAAATTATTCTATTTAAAGACATACTTATTACAACTACTAATAATAAGTAGTTGTAAATATTAATTATGAATTCAATATTATTTATTCTTGATTTCATTAATCACTATAAAGTATTCTTTAATCATCTTTTTAAAGGTGAAGTTTTTATCAAAGTGATCCAAGCTATTGATGACTAAATTATTATATTCAACTTCAGTTAAATTTTCTAGGTCATTTAATTTGTTAATTAGCTCGTCAATACTCTTAACTAAATAGCCATTTATTGTGTCATTTAGAATCTCTAAATTACCCCCGACATCATTACATATAATAGGTTTACCAAAAGATAAACTCTCAATTAGACTTAAGGGTAAGCCCTCTTTTTTAGTATATAGCATTATGAAATCCATTTCTTGATAAAATGACTTCATATTAGAAATGTTACCTAAAACATAAAATCTTTCATATTGCTCCGTTAGCTCTATTAATTCTTTTTTATTAGGTCCATCTCCAGCAAAGTAGATAGATATAGTATGGTTAAGATGATCTCTTATTTTTTTAATAAGGAAAGTTTGATTTTTTATATTAGTTATTCTTGCCGGATAACCAATTTTAATGTGTTGATTATTAAATATTTTTTTTTGACTGTTACTATCTTTAGTAATACCATTATAGATAACTTTAATATTTTTCACACCAAAATACGTTTCATGATTTTTCTTAACTTTTTTGGAAACAGCTATTACTTTATTTGGAAATAATGTAAATAAACGATAATTATTAAATTCATTATGAGCAATATGTATAAGGTTAATTTTTTTATTAAGTAATTTAGATGTTAAAATAAGTAAAGTTGTAATTTTTCTATGATGAGATAAAATAATATAATTACTATATTTTTTAATTATTGTATAAGTGTTAAAAACTAAATATTCATTTTTGTTAATTAAATATTTATATCTTTTATGAATTTTATTATAGTCAGTTTTTGACGAAATAATACCATTAACATTATACATTTCTTCTAATCCTTTACTTATTTCAATACACATTTTTTGTGCACCTCCAATATTTTCGAAGCTTTTATATATACTTAATATATTCATTTTGATTTTATTATATTGTTTGCAAAGCCTATTGAATTATCAGGAATGTCTTTGGTGATTGTTGCATTAGCACCTATAAGGCTATTTTCCCCTATTAGAATAGGTCCAATTACTACAGCAGATGTGTAAATAATTACTTTATCAAGAAGATAGGGTTGTTTTAAAAGAATATTCTTGTGTTTTTTTGTTTTATTAATGCTTCCTCCTAATGTGACACCTTGATATATAGTTAACTCCCCTTCACTTATAACTTCTCTCCCAATTACAATACACATGGGATGTACAAATCTTAAACCACCAGCTAGTTTTGCTCCTGGATCAATATCAACTTTATACAATATTTTATTTATTAGCCAAAAAATTTTAGAAACAATGAACATATTTTTATAATAGAAAAAATTTCCAATTCTATAATTCAAAATAATCCAAAAGTTTGCTTGTAAAATTTTTCGGATGAAAGATCCCTCAACTCTATTTAAATCTTGTATAAATTTTTTCATAAAAATTTATGTATTTTTTAATATTAGTAGACATTGAATATTTTTGCCTCACATAATTTTCAATATATGCTTTTGCATTATAATCTAGCTTTGATAATTGTATATTCTTAAAATTATGCAAGTCATTTATAAAATATCCCAGTTTTGGATTATTTATAATTTCATCGGTGTAAGAACCCGCACTTTTTATTGCAATAACTTTTAGACCTTTACCCCAATACTCTGTTATCTTGGTAGGAGTTGATACCTGATTAAAGATTTCATCATCTCTAAATATAATTCCATAATCAATGCTATCAGCTAATTTACTAATTTCTTTTTGAGAAAGATTACTGTGAAAAACAATATTCTTATATTTTTGAGAATCTTTAAAGGCATTTTTAGTTACAATATAAAGTTGGCAATTTTTTTGATTATTAAAATATTCTGAGATTGAATTAATATTTTGATAAGCTTGATTTCCCCCAATAAATAAAATTTTAATTTTTTCGTCAAAATTTGAAACAAATTGTTTATTCAATTTGAAAATTTTATCATTATAAGCACTATTACAAAAAATTATTTTTTTCAAGTCTATAGGATACAATTTGTTATATTCTTTATACAACTTATGAGAGACAAAGCTGAAAAAAATATCACTAGTAAATAGTTCTGTATTTAATTCTTCAAAAATAATTTTCCTATCATGTTCATTAAAAAAATCTTTTTCACTTTCAACATGCCCTCTTACATCATAAATAACTTCAGTATTCTTTCTTTGTTTTTTTATTAGAACACCTATGTATGATGCCTCAATGTTTCTACAATGTAAAATTAAGGGTACATTTTGGGGTAATTTTCGATTTATTTTTCTAGCAATTAATGAATAATTCAATTTTTTAATGAAAAAAAAAGATGTTTTTTTATTAAAAAACAATTTAATAAATTTCGAAATTGAAATCTTTGCATTATACTTTTGACCAATAAATAACTTAATGCTTATTCCTCTTTTCCTAATTTCATTTGTAATTGCATAAACTTGTGAATCAAATACTGTGGATGAAATACCTTCTACAGTGATATATATAACTTGAATTTGATTCATACACTAATTACTATTTTTTAATTTAATGGCTGTAAAATATAAACTAAAGATAAATAATACATTATAAATAATGTGTCCAAACAACAACATAGACAAAACAATAGGTGTTAATAGAATTATCTTTTTGTGTAAAGATAAGCCTTTTAATGGATACAATAAGATAAGTATAAAAACAACTAAACCTAATAATCCGGTTTTCATAAGAATTGTTAATAAACCATTATCCATTACAAAAAAAGTAATTGTGCCAAGCCAATCATTTAAATGCAAGTCAATTGTAGACCCGGGACCGAGACCAAAAAGCTGTGTAGCTATATCAGACTTTATAATTTTTTTAATAAATAATTCATTAGATATTAATCTATATATATAAGATGAATCCTGCTTTGGGTGTAATATGCCTTGTAATCTTTCATTAAAGTTTATATAGAAGAAAAGACCCCCAAATATAAATGTAATCAGTGTAATAAGAATATGTTTTAGTTTAATATTTTCATATATACTATATAAATATGACCAAAACAATAAAAATAACATGGTTACTAACTCTAACCTTGATTGTCTAAAAAAATATAAAAATAGAATCGTAAAAAAGTAAATCAAAAAGAATTTAATTGTTCTTCTTCTATTTTTGAATATCAAGTATATGTAGAGATAATTTATAAGAATAAAGCTAGGACCAAAAATTGTGTTTTCATGTTCGTCTTTTTGAAAACTCTCAGGAATATAAAAAGTTCTTATTGCAGGTATTATCAAGATAATTAAATATATGATAATAGTAATAATAATTAAACTATAATATAAATTTTCTAAATCGACTTGTAATCTTTTACCTATTGAGTATCCAGAAAGTATCCCAAAAACAATTATTAGTAAAAAGCGTAGATCACTTAACAAAAATTTGTTTGTATAGTTCAACGAAGATGAAACTAAAACAACTATTATCCATGAAATTAATATTAAAAATAATGGTATATTTATTTTTATCCTAACAAATAGAAAAACATAAGCAATAAGAATCAAATCAATAGCTCTAAACCCTAGAAAAATACTACTTGAAATCCCTGCATACAAAATAGAAATTGCGAGAATAAAGAGTTTATATTTATTAATTTTTATTGCTGACATATTTAATTTGAATAAAAAATATTCTTATTAAAAAAATTCCAATGAGACTTATAACGATTCCTTGAATAGTTATTCCAATAATATAATTCATCAATACAAAGAAACCTATAAGTAGTATTGTCATAAAATTTAAAATATATACATCCCTATATTCACCAACTGCACCTATTATAGCTGAATAAATACCATATATTAATTTAACAATTCCTAAACATAAAAGTAAAACGATTAAGATATAGTCATTTATATAATCAACTTTTAAAAAGCGTCCATTATCTAAAAAAATAACTAATAAGATTAGGGAACTTAATATCAAACTTAAAGTAAACAGTTTTATTAATTTTCTATAAAAATTGTTTTTATTAAATGATTCTTTAAAAGATACTAATTCCTTAAAACCTACGTATTGTTGTATTAAACTTAAAGGGAAAACAAAAATTGTTATATAATAAAAGTATTTACCAAAAATGTTTTCTCCAAGTGTGTTGGCTATAAGTAACCTTTCTCCATATCCTAAAAAAGTAATAATCAGAATGTTAATAAAAAAAGAAACAAGAAAATTAATAAATGGGGTGTTGTTTTTGACAGTTATATTTAAATGATTCTTTATATAAATCAAGGAATAAAATAATGAAATACTCAGAAAAATTGTAAAAATTAAAAGAAAGTATTCAACTTTTATAGATTTGAAAACTGTGAAAGTAATTATTGTTATAAAAAAAAATAATTTATAGGTATTTTTAATTAATTGCGCGTGTATAAAATTGCTTTCAAGTCTGCTTAAGTTATAAGATATAATGATATAATTAATACTAATACCGGATATTAACAAAATTATATAAGATAGATTACTATAGTTTTGGTTAAAATAAAATGAGATTAGAAGCGGTATAATTATTGAATTAACTAACAATAAAGTGAATATATTTTTTTGTAGATTAATTCTATTCTTTTTATTATAACTCAATCTTAAAAACACTTGATCTAAACCAATAAGACCAAAAGATGATATTATTCCCAAATAGGTAATGTAAAATGAATAAGTGTTGAATAAAGAAGGAAGGTAATTCTTTATTAATAAGGTGTTTAGAAAGGAAAAAAAAGCACCTCCTGCAATTACAAGAAAAGAAATATTTGAATTGAAATGCTTTTTAATTAAAAAAATTCTTTTGGATAATGCTTTAATATTAAACATTTTTATGCAACAAAATTTAACACTACTTTATCGCTAACTTTTAGTGTAACAAACTCCTCATGTGCCACTAAATATACCACCATATCTGCTTTTGCTAAGGCTTCATCAATAGTATAAATTCTTAAGTGTTTATGGTCGTTAATATTAGGTTCTACCGGAAAAACCTCATAATCATGTCCAATTAAAGCCTGTGTCACATATAGTGCCGGTGATTCCCGTAAATCATCAATATTAGGTTTAAAAGCCAGTCCCATACAGGCTATTTTGGGCCAACGATTGTGCTCCACTTTAAACGCATGGGCTGTTTTTCTTATTTTGTCAATCACCCATTCGGTTTTGTAATTATTGATCTCCCGGGCTGTTCTGATGATACGGGCTTCTTCGGGGAAACCATCTACAATAAACCAAGGATCCACGGCAATGCAGTGACCACCCACACCGGTGCCGGGTTGTAAAATGTTCACGCGAGGATGTTTATTGGCCAACTCAATAAGTTCCCACACATTAATCCCAGCTTTATCGGATATCATGGACAATTCGTTAGCAAAGGCAATTTGTACATCACGGGAAGCATTCTCTACCAATTTGGTCATTTCTGCTGTCTGTGCATTGGTTGCATGAAGTTCGCCATCTACAAAGAAACTATAAAAATCTTTAGCTTTTTGTGTGGAAATTTCATTCATGCCACCAATAGCTCTGTCATTATGTACTAACTCATAGATAACATTCCCCGGAAGTACACGCTCCGGGCAGTAGGCCATATAGAATTTATCTTCTAAGTCCGGTTTTTCAGATAAGATGAACTCTCTCATTTTTTTGGTTGTCCCAACCGGACTGGTTGATTCAATGATGATCAGGTTACCTGCTTCCAGAACAGGGATAATATTTTTGATAGCAGATTCTACATAGGCAATATCCGGCACATGGTCTCCTTTAAATGGTGTGGGGACAGCAATCAAAAACACATCAGCACTTTCTACTTTAGTTTGAGCGGTCAACAGGCCTTTTTGTACCACCCTTTTCACCAAAGTGTCTAATTCCGGTTCAACGATATGTATTTCACCTTTATTGATGGTGTCTACCACATGTTGGTTAATGTCAATACCTGTTACTTTTAAACCTTTTCCTGCCATTATTGCAGCTGTAGGTAAGCCGATGTAGCCTAAGCCTATCATGCATGTTTTAGGGTTTGTGTTTTGTTTCATATCATTATATATCTCACACGGACCTGTCTGTCGACAGGCAGGTTATCATAGATTCTTGTTTGTGCTTTTTTATGGAATCTATGTGCTAATTTAAATTCTCAATAAAATCAACAATTCTTTGTGCAGCTTTTCCATCCCCATAAGGATTGTGCAAGGCACTCATCTGTTGATATTTATCTTTGTTATGTAAAAGTACTTCTGTTTCTTGAATTATTTTTTCAGTATTTGTGCCAACCAAGACTACTGTTCCTGCTTCCACCGCTTCCGGTCTTTCCGTAGTATCACGCATTACTAAAACAGGTTTGCCCAAGCCCGGAGCTTCTTCTTGTATGCCACCGCTATCTGTAATAATCAAATAGGAATGGTTCATCAACCAAATAAACGCCGGGTAGGATAGGGGGTCTATTAAATGAATATTGCTGACATTTCCCAATAAGTCATATACCGGTTTTTGTACTTTAGGGTTTAAATGTACCGGATAAATGATTTGTGTATCAGTATTATTTTCAGCAACTGCTTTTAGCGCTTCACAAATTCTAATAAAACCTTCCCCATGGTTTTCACGCCTATGTCCTGTAACGAGTATAAGCTTATGGTCTTTTATTAACAGATTTTCTAGTTGATCAATCTCTTGATTTTTATAGGTTTTTAGTTTATCAATACCAAAAAACAAAGCGTCGATTACTGTATTACCGGTTATGGATATGTTTTTCACATCTATGTTTTCTGCTATTAGATTTTGGGCGGCAGTTTCGGTAGGGGCAAAATGATAATCGGTAACGCGGCCTGTGATACTTCTATTGATCTCTTCAGGAAAAGGAGCCCATTTATTATGCGTGCGTAATCCGGCTTCTACATGACATATTTTAGCTCCTGCATAAAAACCGGCGATACTGGTAGCCATCGTGGTAGTTGTATCTCCATGAACATATACATAGTCGGGTTGAAACGATTCTAAAACCGGTTTGAGTTCCGTAAAAATTCTAGCTGTTAGCTCATACAAGTCTTGCCCGGGCTTCATTAGATTAAGGTCATAGTCCGGTGTAATCTCAAAGAATTCTAACACCTGATCCAGCATTTCCCGATGTTGAGCCGTTACACAAACCTTTGTGATAAAATTGGTATTAGCCTGAAAGGCTTTAACCAGGGGGGCCATTTTAATGGCTTCGGGGCGTGTTCCAAAAACAATTAGGTTCTT
>JANTFW010000034.1 GCA_024763245.1 Flavobacteriaceae bacterium
ATTGGGGCGTGATTTGCCGCTTCAATACCCATACTGATCCAAGTTCGTGTATCTAACGGATTGATTATTGCATCTGTCCATAAACGTGCTGCAGCGTAAAAAGGCGAAATTTGATGGTCATATCGATTTTTTATCTTATCAAATAATTCTTTTTCTTGTTTCTTTGTTATTTTTTCACCTTCCTTTTTTAGGGTAGCGGTTTCTATTTGTAGTAATACTTTTGCAGCAGAAGCACCACTCATAACGGCCAATTCTGCAGAAGGCCAAGCAACAATTAATCTTGGGTCATAAGCTTTTCCACACATCGCGTAATTACCAGCACCATAGGAGTTACCAATAATCACTGTAAATTTTGGTACAACAGAATTGGCAACGGCATTAACCATTTTAGCCCCATCTTTAATAATCCCACCGTGTTCTGACTTGCTACCCACCATAAATCCGGTAACATCTTGTAAAAAGACCAAAGGAATTTTCTTTTGATTGCAATTGGCAATAAAACGGGTAGCCTTATCGGCACTGTCTGAATAAATTACACCACCAAACTGCATTTCTTTTTTTGCATTTTTTACAATTGTTCTTTGATTAGCAACGATACCTACTGCCCAACCCTCTATACGAGCGTAGCCACACAGAAGCGTTTTGCCATAATCGGCTTTATATTCATCAAATTCAGAATTATCAACTAAACGATAAATGATTTCTTTCATATCGTATTGTTCGTTACGGGAAGCAGGTAAGATACCGTATATATCCTCTTGATTTTTAATAGGTTGGCTGGGTTTAATTCTATTAAACCCTGCTTTTTCATAATCCCCAATTTTGGCCAGAATTTTTTGAATTTTTACTAAGGCATCCTGATCGTTTTGAGCTTTATAATCTGCTACACCCGAAATACTATTATGTGTGCTGGCTCCACCTAAGGTTTCATTGTCAATACTTTCTCCAATTGCCGCTTTAACTAGATAACTTCCGGCTAAAAAAATACTGGCGGTTTTATCGACCATAATTGCTTCATCACTCATTATAGGTAAATAAGCGCCACCTGCTACACAACTACCCATCACTGCAGCGATTTGAGTAATACCCATACTACTCATAACGGCATTGTTTCTAAAAATTCGTCCAAAATGTTCTTTATCAGGAAAAATTTCATCTTGCATGGGCAGATACACGCCGGCACTATCCACCAAGTATATAATGGGTAATCTATTTTCCATAGCAATCTCCTGCGCTCTTAGATTTTTTTTTCCGGCTATAGGAAACCAAGCACCTGCTTTTACCGTAGCATCATTAGCAACGACCACGCACTCTTTACCTGAAATAAATCCAATTTTTACTACTACACCACCCGAAGGGCAACCTCCATGCTCTTCATACATTTCGTAACCGGCAAAGGCTCCAATTTCTATGGAAGGTCTATCTTTATCTAATAAAAATTGAAGACGCTCTCGGGCAGTCATCTTTCCTTTTTGGTGTTCTTTTTCAATTCTTTTTTCACCACCTCCTTTATATATTTTAAGTAATTTGTTCTTTAAATCACTTACTTTAAGTTTGTTAAAATCTTCGTTGCTGTTAAATTTTAAATCCATAATTAATAGAAAATATGTTTTAATGAATGGCTATTCTTTTTCGAAACAAATATACTTATTTATTGGCTAGAATCTTGAGTTAAGTAGTATTATTGCTTAGTTTTACAGTATGAATTGGAAATACTATTGGGATAGGAATGCCTCCTTGGCAAAAACAAGGTTAGATGCTGTTCAACGTAAGGATTTTGAAAGCACCAGAATTACGGCATCTCATATTGTTGATACTTTAGATATTGTAGAAAAAGATACTCTACTAGATTTGTGTTGTGGTAATGGCATTATTACAGAAATGATTGCAGAACAATGTTATTCCATAACAGGTATTGATCAATCGGAGGTGCTAATAAAAGATGCTAAAGATAATAATAAGTCCAAAAATGTACGTTTTATTGTAGGAGACGTAATGCGTTTGTCCTCGTATTTTGAGAACGAAACATTTAATAAAATATATTTACAATTTTCCTTTCAATATTTTGATAAAAAAGGGTTGGGCAAACAGCTTATCAAAGAAGCATTACAACTATTGGATAAGGGTGGAAAATTATTTATTGGCGATATTCCTGATAAAAATAAATTATTTGTGTTTTATAATACTATTCCTAAACTATTTTATTTGATAACCAGTAAATTACGAAATAAAAACCCTATGGGGAAGTTTTGGAAGAAAAATGAATTATACAAGATTTGTGAGGAATTAAATGTAAAAGGGCACCCTATCAAACAGTCATCAGATTTACCCTATTCTTGGTATCGGTTTGATTTTTTAATAACGAAATAACTGCAAAAGAGAATAAAATGTTTAAAAGAATAGCTAAAATACTAACACTAATTATTGTATTATTTGGTATTAGCATGTTTGCCATACCTTATATCTACAAAGATAAGATAGTTACATTTATTAAAAATGATATCAATAACACATTAACAGCCACTTTTGATTTTAAAGATGTAACAGCCTCTTTGTTTTCTGATTTTCCAAATCTCAGTATTAAACTTCGTGAAGTAAGTTTAGATGGCCAAAAAGAATTTAAAGACACACGCTTGCTCGATGCCAAAAATATTGGAATAAGCATTAATCTTACAAGTATTTTCTCCGGTGAGCAGCTTATCATTAATAAATTGGACTTAGAAGATGCTTTTATTAATATTTTAGTATTAAAAAATGGAGTGGCTAATTATGATATTATTAAAAAAGATAGTCTTTCTACAGATACTGATAAAACAAAATTTACGATTAATTTAAAGTCCTACAGTGCTAAAAATGCGCAAATTAACTATGAAGATAAATCCTTGAATCTCCTAATGTCTTTGCAAAATATTAATCACCAGGGTAAAGGTCACATAACAGAGTCCTTGTATCAGCTTAACACCAAAACCAATATTAACAATATAAGTTTGAAGTATGATGGAACTCGTTATATAAATCAACTAAACACTTCGATAATTTCGGACTTTGATATTAATGGTGATTTTACGAAATATACCTTAAAAAATTCAAAAATTCTTTTAAACCAATTACCATTATCACTTGACGGTTTTTTTGAATTATTGGATAAAGGTATTAAGACCAATATACAATTCACCACAAAACAGGCTGGTTTTAAAAACTTTATAAGTCTTATTCCTAAAGACTATCTATCTGATTTTCAACACATAAAAACTAAGGGAACGGCACAGCTTAAGGGTACAATCACAGGTGGTTTTTTCGATGATTTCTTACCAGCATTTTCTGTAAACCTTAGTATAGATAATGCTAGTTTAAAATATCCTGATTTGCCGGAAGAGATTTCTAATATGTATTCAGAAGCGACTGTTCGCTTTCCCGGAGGGAAAGATTTAGATGCCACTACAATAGATTTTTCAAAAATAAAATTTACCATTGCTAATAATAATGTATCAGGTAATTTAAAAATAACATACCCAATTACTGACCCGAATATTTCTACAAGTTTTAAATCTAAATTTGATTTAAATAAAATTCAACAAGCCATAAAATTTAAGGGTATTAATGAGTTAAGTGGATTAGTGGATGTAGATTTTTCATTAAAAGGGGCAATGTCGGCCATAGAAAAAGAAACCTATGATCAATTTCAAGCATCAGGATATTTGGATCTACAAGATGTACACTACCAATCCGATTCTTTGCCTTATCCGGTTACTATTTCTAAAGCAGCACTTAAAGTTCAGCCTAAATCATTAAACCTAAGCACTTTTAAAGGGAAAATAGGAACTAGTGACTTTAGCATTTCGGGGAGTATTTTAAATTATTTAACCTATATATTCGGAAAAGACACCCAACTTAAGGCAAAGTTTAAATCCATTTCAAACAGGCTCAATGTAAACGAATTTATGGCTAACACAAGCTCTGACGAAACGACAGAAACTACAGGTGTTATTAAGGTTCCCAAAAACCTGGATGCCAATATTCAAATGTCTGCAGAAACGGTAAATTATAAAGATTTAGATTTACAAAATGTAAAGGGAACTTTACATGTTAAAGATCAAAAAATCGATTTGTCAAGCGTCTTAATGCAAGTAATAGGTGGTCAATTAATGATGCATGGTTATTATGATAGTTCACAAAAAAATCCGAAAGCTAACCTTAATGTAAACATGGAAAAAATGTCCATCGAAAAAAGTGCTGAATCGTTTAAAACTTTTGCAACCTATACGCCCATTTTAAAAGAATTACACGGCAATTTCTTTTCTAAAATTACTATAGATGTTGAATTAGATTCTTTGATGAATCCCAAATTTAATGTTATGAATATGACCGGTAGTTTTACAACCGAAAAGATTATTCCAAAAGATATTGATTTACTGAATAACATTGCCGGAATTTTAAAATTAAAAGAATTAGAAAATCCTTATATTGATAGAATCAATACAGCATTTAGTATAAAAAAAGGAAATCTTACGGTAAAACCGTTTCAATTTAAACTAAATGATATGAATGCCGCTTTACAAGGAACCGTAAATTTAGACCAACAAGTCAATTTTATACTTAAAATTGCTGTACCACAAAGAAAATTAGGAACGGGTATAAATACTATTATTAAAAATATTCAAGGTGGACTCGATTTTCTAAAAATAAATACCGATTTGGATAAAGATATTCAGATGCGATTTAAAATAACCGGTGGCTTGGATCATCCAATAATTAAACCCTTTGTCGCAAATAATAAGGATCAATCTATTGATAATGCTATTACGGAGATAGTTCAAGAAAAAGTAGATGACGTAAGAAATAATGCCATTTCATTAGCAGAACAAGAAGCGGAACAATTAATTGCAAAGGCAGAATTCAATAAGGAAAAAATACTAGAAAAGGCAGAGATAATGGCAGAAGACATTCGTAATAAGTCCAAAGAAGCCGCTCAGAAGTTAGAACAAGAAGCGGGTGATGATCCGATAAAAAAAATGGCTGCAAAAATGGCTGGAAATAAGCTAAAGAATGAAGCGGATAAAAAAGCGGATAAACTAATAGTTACAGCTACTAAAAAAGGAGATCAATTAATAGAAAACGCTAGACTTTCAGGAAATAAAATCATTGAAAAAGCTAAAAACATACCGATAAAGGATAGTATATAAATATTCTATGACAAATGTTAGGTTTTTAAAAAAAAATACATATTTTTGATTTTTAATAACAAATATATTTATTCAATTATGAAATTTAATGTAAAATTATCAATCGTTGCTCTTGCATTATCAAGTGTTGTATTAAGCTCTTGTGGTGATAAAAAAGAGAAAAAAGAAAAAGCTGCAGAAACTAAAACAGAAGTTAAAGCAGAGGAAACTACTAAACCTGAGGCCAAGAAAAAAGAAATGTTTGCTTCGTTAGATGCGGACAAAGATGGTAAAATTTCAAAAGATGAATTTGCTGCACATGCAAAAAGTTCATATACTGAAAAAGATGCCAATAAAGATGGTAAAATTCAAAAAGATGAATGCGGTAAATTTGATAAATTCAACACTAATGGAGATGATTTTGTTTCCGAAGAAGAATTTACTACCGGTCATAACGCTATGTTTGCTAAGATAGATGCAGATACAGATGGAAGTATTACTGCTGAAGAATTCGCTGCTTTTAAAAAATCAATGAAAAGTGAAGGTAAATGTGGAGAAGGAAAATGTGGTGAAGGTAAAGAATCTAAAGAAGCCATGAAATGTGGTGAAGGGAAATGTGGAGAGAGTATGAAAAAAGAGGTAAAGAAAGAAGCGGAAAAAGTGATGAAATGTGGTGAAGGAAAATGTGGTAGCGGTAAATAATTTTCATAAACATATAATTTATTTAAAAGCTGCTTACTTGTAAGTGGCTTTTTTTTCGTTATGGGATTACCACAAGATAGGCGCACTTTTTTAAAGAAAATATCAGCATTTGGAGTTGTAGCACATTTACCAACTTGGTATGCATGTTCTACAGATGCCCATAATTACCCATTTCGTGTTATTACGACTAAACAACAATCTATTCTTAAAGTGGTAATAACAATTCTTTTTCCCACAACAGATACTCTTAAAATTAATCAATTACAAACTGTTCCGTTTATTGATTTTATACTGTCGGATGAAAATTATGATGCAGATGAAAAAAACACCCTATTAGATGGAATTACAAGCCTTGAAAATCTGACCAAGGAAAAATTTAATAAGTCCTTTATTGATTTGTCAATACGTAATCAAGAAAAGTTAATAGTCTATATAAAAGATAAAAGTTGGGGAGAATTTTGGTTGTCTCGTTTATTGACCATTGTTTTTGAATCGCTATTGTTAGACCCTATCTATCAAATTAATAAAAATGGAATCGGTTGGAACTGGTTAGCCCATAAAAGTGGTGTTCCTAGACCGGATAAGAATAATAAATATCAAGAGATTCTCAAGAGAAAAAAAGAAAATGTTCTAATTTCAAATTTATCCGATCTATGAATGTTTTAGATATTGATGTATGTGTGGTAGGTAGTGGTGCAGGAGCTGGACCGGTTATCTATGAACTGGCCAAGGCTGGCTATAAAGTAGTTGTACTAGAAAAAGGACCTTGGTTTAGAACAAAAGATTTTTCAAAAGATGAATTGGTAGCCACTAGAAGAAGTGTTTATACTCCTAATCTTAAAGAGGAAAGACACGTAATAGAGGAAAAAAATGATAAGGGAGAATGGGTTGCTAAATCAACCTATGTTACGGGTAGAGATTTTTGGAATGGCAATTGTGTAGGAGGTTCTTCTAATTTTATGAGTGGTTATTTTGCACGATTAAAGCCGGTAGATTTTAAATTAAGATCTACCTATGGCCCCATTAAAGGAAGTAATATTGTCGATTGGCCAATTTCTTACGATGATTTAGAGCCCTATTACGAAAAAGTGGAACGAATTGTTGGTGTTTCGGGTAAAGTAGTTCCTCATAAATTTTCAGAACCTCGATCTTCTAATGATTTTCCATATCCTCCATTAAAAGAAAATATTGTCTCTTCTTGGATTGACAAAGCGACTAATGCACTGGGATTTAAAGCTATACCTATGCCAAGAGCTATTTTATCAAAAGCTAAGGATAAAAGAAATGCGTGTTATTATTCCAATTATTGTGGTAGTTATGGATGTTCTTCTGATGCAAAAGGGAGTGCTAGAGTTTCCTTAATTCATAAGGCTTTAGAAACCGGTAATTGCACTGTTATTCCTAATGCTAAAGTATATCACTTAGACAGTGATCAAAAGCAGGTTAAGAAAGCCTTTTATTACGATGCTGATGGTAATAGTAAAAAAATTGAGGCTAAAATATTTGTGATTGCGGCTCAGGCTATCGAGACTTCACGATTGTTATTAATGAGTAAGAATACTTTTTTTCCAAATGGATTGGCCAACAATAACGGTCAAGTAGGTAAGAATATTGTATTTTCTTCAGGTGGTGTAGGAGGGGGAGAGTTCTACTACGATTCGATGAAAAAAAAGCTTGCTGATCAACTTAAAGAACCGGGTGTTTTTGTGAATAGAACTATTCAAGATTTTTATGAAATTTCGGATGTTAGCACAAAACAAAAATACAAAGGCGGTACTATAGATTTTTTATTAGAACATGCCAATCCTGTCTCTAAAGCCATACGTCAAAAATGGGATGATTTTGGGGAGTTAAGGATTGGAAAACCACTTCAACAGAAACTACATACCTATTTTACTAATGTACGCAAATTAAAATTTGAAATCTTTGTTGACTGGTTGCCTACAGATGATTGTTATGTGACTTTGGATGATCAAGTAACCGATAAATGGGGTGATAAAGTAGCAAAAATTAGATTATTTAATCATAAGCATGATAGGGATATCGCCCATATTCTTGGTGAAAAAGCAGAAAAAGTACTCCGGCAAATGGGCGCTAAAAATACATATGTAAGTATTGGTGAGGCACCGCCTACCAATTTACAAGCAGGAGGTTGTCGTTTTGGAAATGATCCTAAAACTTCTGTTTTAGATAAGAATTGCAAAGCACATGAGTTGGATAATCTATTTGTTACCGATGGCAGTTTTATGCCTACTGGTGGTAGCGTTACCTATACTTGGACAATTTATGCGAATAGCTTTAGAGTTGCTAATTATATTAGTAAAGAATTAGAGAAAGATTAAGACTTCTTTTGTTTATTAATTTCATCTTGAAGTTTTCTGTTCAATACCTGTTCTCGTTCAAGGGCTCTTGTTCGGTAAGAATTGTATTCGTGCTCTAAATCATCATATTTAGCAATGGTTTTTTTGGTAATACTATTACTATTATTAAAGCTATAAATAAAATACCCTAAGATGATAAGTAGTACTGCAATTAGAGACCACACAATTGTTTTATACATTTTCTTTTGAATGGGCATCCTAAATAAAGCAATAGAATCTTTAGCATCATTTACATTTGCTAAATCTTTCTTTATAGCGTCTAGTTCAGTTTGTAATGTGTTTATGGATTTTTTATGGGCTTGGATTTCATTGTTTGCTTTGATATAGCGTTGCTGTTCCGCTTGTAAACTGTCAGTAATATGCTTCTGTAATTTTTGTAACCATACTCTTTTAACGACTTTGTAATTCTCATAGTTTGAGGATTTTTTAAAGATATAATCAAACTGCTCTTTAATGCTACCATTATCTATAGAAGGGCTCTTTTCTTGTGCTTTAGTAAACAAAGAGTGAAAACCGATTAAGATTACCAAGCTAATTATTTTTAGATGTCGTGTCATAGATGTATTGATATAGAGATAAATATTTTTAATTCAATTCGTTTGTTAATGATACTTTCAAGTAGTATAGACGTATTACTACGTCACAAATATATTATTGTATATTGTAACAAACAAGTTATTTATGGTATAAATAAGATTGCAAGATAATGGTAGCACTAATTTCATCTAGAAGGGCTTTATTCCTGCGTTTTTTTTGTTTTAACCCACTATCAATCAGGGTTCTAAATGCCATTTTAGAGGTAAAACGTTCGTCTATTCGTTTAATTTCGATGTTTACAAATATCTGCTGCAGTTTTTTTACAAAGACAGCAATTTCAGTTTCAATAGCACTAAAAGTATTATTCAATTTTTTGGGTTGTCCTACTAAGATTAAGGAAACCTTTTCGGTTGCTAAATAATTTGTCAGGAATTTAAAGAGTTCTTTAGTTTCAATAGTACATAAACCACTGGCAATTAACTGAAGTTCATCAGTTACTGCAATACCGGTTCTTTTTTTTCCATAGTCGATTGCTAAAATTCTTGCCATAATGAGTATGCAAAGGACGTAAAAAAAACCTAAAGAAAAGTTTCTTTAGGTTTTTTTTGCTACATTTAATTGCAACGTTTATTTCATTCCTTGGTAAACTTCTTGCAAAGCTTTTTGTTTTTCTGACATTTCAAGGTTTTCGTAAATTCCTAATAAAGTTCTTACAATTGAGATATTTGAAGAGTCAAACTCGTATGCTTTTTCATAATAAGGAAGTGCTTCTCTATACACATCAAACTGTTTGGCTTGAAGGGCGTCATATTTGTCAAAGTTAGATAAATTTTGATTCATTTCTTCAATAATAGGTTCAGCTTTTTTCAGTATAGCTGCACCTATATTGTTGTAAGCCTCTGCATAATCCGGCTTTAATTTAATAGCTTTTTTATAGCTTTCAATAGCACCTTCATTATCATTAAGATCCATTTTCATTACACCAATATTATAAAATAAGGTAGGGTCAGAAGGGTTAATTTTAACGGCTTCTTCTAATTTTTCTTTAAATTTAACGTTATCACCCATTGCATAATATACATTGGCTTCATCTACTAATAAACCATAGTCGTTTGGTGTGTCTTTTTGAGCCTGTTTAATATATTCTAAAGCTTTTTCATTGTCTTTTAGTGCGATATAGTTTTTTGCAATCATTTTTATGATTTCACCTCGTTGTGATTCTTTCACAATTACTTTTGGATCTTTAACAAGTTTTAAACCCACTTGTTTATCCATGTCCTCCTTAGAAGCAAAAATTTGTTTAGATCCATTTACCATACTGGTAGCTTCATAAGTGGTTGATTTACCCGTATAGCCAAGATCTAATAATTTCTTATAGTTAACTAATGAATTCTCATAATCATTTCCATAATAAAAGGCTAAGCCCGCATTTTGTAAAAATGCAGTATCCTTTGGACTTATAACAAAGACTTTCTCAAAGCTTTTACCGGCTTTAATAAAATACTCCAATGATTTTTTAGAAGTATCTTTATTTTTGCTGTATTCAGCTCCCTTTTTGAAATCAGCAATGGCAATACTAGAAATTTTTTGGATGAGTGTATTATAAATTTCGGAGGCCTCAGTAGTATATTTTTTAGAAGTATTTTTTTCTAAATCAATCACTTTATTAAAAGCGCTAGTAGCAGCCATAAAGTTATCGGGTAGTGTACCATTAGCATAGTTTGCTTTACCTAACAAAAAATAATACTGTGTTTTATATTTCATTTTGGCATTAGCAATTAAAGGTTCCGCTTTTTTTAAGCTGCTTAAAGCTTCAGTAAAATTATTTCCATCTAATGCTTTTTGAGCTGCCTTTAATTCATCTTTCTGGGCAAATGTTGTAGCATTTATTAAAATTACTACTAAAAATGTGATAAATTTTTTCATGGTATTTGATGTTTAAATTTTTATTTTGAGTTAATTCTATAATAGTTATTCAATTTCTGTGCCATTCTCTTCAAAGGCTGTTTCAGTTTCACTCTCATGAATTACCTTTGCTACCGATGCAATGGCATCATTTTCTTTAATATTGATTAGACGAACACCCTGTGTAGCTCTACCCATCTCTCTTAAATTCTTTACTTCTAATCGAATAGTAACACCGGATTTATTAATAATCATAATATCATCTTTGTCCGTAACATTTTTTATAGCAACCAATTTACCGGTTTTTTCGGTAATATTAATGGTTTTTACACCTTTTCCACCTCGATTTGTAATTCTATAGGCATCTAAACTAGACCGTTTTCCATAGCCTTTTTCAGAAACCACAAGCACACTACTTTCAGCATCATTAATAGCAATCATACCGACCACTTGATCATTCTCATCTATTCTTATTCCACGTACACCAGATGCTGTTCGTCCCATAGGACGAGTTTTGGATTCTTCAAATCGAATAGACTTGCCGGATCTAGCAGCCAGCATAACCTGACTATCACCGGTTGTTAGCTTAGCTTCTAATAATTCATCACCTTCTTTAATGGTAATGGCATTAATACCATTAGTTCTAGGTCTTGAATACTGCTCTAAAGAAGTTTTCTTTACTTGGCCGTTTTTAGTAGCCATAATTACAAAATGGTTATTGACGTAGGACTCATCTTTTAAATCCTGCGTTACCAAATAAGCCATAACCTTATCATCATTTTCAATGTTAATAAGATTTTGAATAGCACGACCTTTTGAGGTTTTATTGCCTTCAGGAATTTCAAAAACACGCATCCAGAAGACTTTACCTTTACGGGTAAAAATCAGCATATACTGATGATTACTGGCAACAAACATATTTTCTAAGAAATCTTCATTACGGGTTGCCACACCTCGATGACCACGTCCACCACGGTTTTGAACTTTATATTCATTTAAATCGGTACGTTTTACATAACCGGCATGAGAAATGGTTACTAACACTTGGGTGTTAGGAATCATATCTTCAATATTTAATTCGCCTCCGGCATATTCTATCTCAGAGCGTCTTTCATCACCATATTTTTCTTTAATTTCAAATAATTCATCTTTGATAATCTGCATTCTGCGCGATTCATCAGAAAGAATATCTTTTAAATCGGCAATAAATTTCATAATCTCCTCATATTCAGCATGTAGCTTATCCTGCTCTAGTCCGGTGAGTTGACGTAAGCGCATTTCTACAATGGCTTTTGCTTGTATTTCTGTTAGCTCAAAGCGTTCAATCAATTTATTTCTAGCTTCATCTGCATTAGAGGAGGCACGAATCAGTTTGATTACTTCATCAATATTATCAGAGGCTATAATTAAACCTTCTAAGATATGAGCTCTTTTCTCTGCTTTATCTAATTCGAATTTTGTACGGCGTACCACCACATCATGACGGTGTTCAACAAAATAATGAACCAGTTGTTTTAAGTTTAGTTGTTCAGGCCTGCCATTAACTAGAGCTACGTTATTAACACTAAATGAGGTTTGTAACGCTGTGTATTTAAATAATTTATTTAGAACAACATTTGGGATAGCATCTCGTTTTAAGGTGTAGACAATTCGCATACCATTCCGATCCGATTCATCACGAATATTAGAAATACCCTCTAATTTTTTATCATTGACTAAATCAGCGGTTTTCTTAATCATATCCGCTTTGTTGACTTGATATGGAATCTCGGTCACTACAATAGACTCACGACCTTTAATGTCTTCAAATTGAGCTTTCGCACGCATTACAATACGTCCTCTACCGTTGTGAAAAGCATCTTTAACGCCTTCATAACCATAGATTGTTCCACCTGTGGGAAAATCAGGGGCTTTAATATATTGCATTAATTCATCTATAGTAATCTCTCTATTATCAATATAGGCAATAGTCCCATCGATTACTTCCGATAAGTTGTGAGGTGCCATATTGGTAGCCATTCCTACAGCAATTCCTGATGCACCATTTACTAAGAGGTTAGGGATTCTTGTAGGTAAAACAGTAGGTTCTAATATGGTATCATCAAAGTTTAAATTGTGATCGACCGTATCCTTTTCGATATCACGAAGCATATCCTCGGAGTACTTTTGCATTCTGGCTTCTGTATAACGCATCGCAGCAGGATTATCACCATCTACAGAACCAAAGTTACCTTGACCGTCAACCATCATATAACGCATACTCCAGGGTTGTGCCATACGGACCATAGAATCATAAACGGAAGTGTCTCCATGAGGATGGTATTTACCTAAAACCTCACCCACAATTCTGGCTGATTTTTTATAACTCCCGGTTGCCTTAATTCCAAGTTCGTTCATACCGAAAAGTACTCTTCTATGTACCGGTTTAAGACCATCACGAACATCCGGTAAAGCACGTGATACAATAACTGACATTGAATAATCAATGTAAGCTGATTTCATTTGCTCCTCTATATTTATAGGGATAATTTTTTCTCCGTCACTCATATAAAATTAGTTATAAGTTTTTGTCAAATTTACAAGGTACGCAATTTACGATTTTTACTGTTTTTTTTACTATTTTTCTAGGCTTGTTTTGGACTACTTATTAACAATTTATTATTCCTCTTATTCTAGGTAACTTATTGATATACTGTTAACTATTTTAAGGGATTGTGAATAAATATCTTTTTGTGATATTTTTTGCTTTTACAGAAGAAAAAAAGACTTATTTTTACAAGACTAAAATTACTCAAAAATGCACGATAATTTTTCACCAAAAGTAAAAGATGTTATCGCTTTTAGTAAAGAAGAAGCGCTTAGGTTAGGACACGATTATATAGGAACTGAACACCTTATTTTAGGGGTTTTAAGACAAGGAGAGGGTAAGGCTATTGTAGTACTAAAAGCCTTAGAGAGTGATTTAGAGTCGCTACGTCATAAGCTTGAAGAAATAAGTCCGGCTAAACTCAACACAACACATAGTCGTGACAGAAGCTTACATTTAACAAAACAAGCAGACAAAGCTTTGAAAACTACTTTTCTAGAAGCAAAATTATATAGAGATTCTTCTATTAATACGGCACATCTTTTATTGTGTGTACTTCGAAATGATAATGATCCTACCACTCGATTATTACAAAGATTTAACGCAAATTATGCCAAAGTAAAAGAAGTTTATATGGATCTATTTGTTTCTAATAAGGAAGAAGAATCTCCTAAAAGTGAATTACCTACGGGTGATGAAGATAGTAGTGAAGGAGAAAAATCAAAAAATCCATTTGAGTCGGCAAAAAAACAAACGCAAAAAAAATCAAAAACACCTGTGTTAGATAATTTCGGTCGTGATTTAACCCAATTAGCGATTAATGATGAATTAGACCCTATTGTGGGGCGTAAGAAAGAAATAGAACGTGTTTCTCAGATTTTAAGTAGACGAAAAAAGAATAACCCGATGTTAATTGGTGAACCCGGAGTGGGTAAATCTGCCATTGCTGAAGGTTTAGCATTGCGTATTGTTCAACGTAAAGTTTCACGTATTCTTTTTGGCAAGCGCATTGTTTCCTTAGATTTGGCAAGCTTGGTTGCAGGTACTAAATATAGAGGACAGTTTGAGGAACGTATGAAGGCATTGATGAATGAGTTAGAAAAAAATGACGATATTATTCTCTTTATCGATGAAATTCACACTATAGTTGGAGCTGGAGGTGCTACCGGATCTTTGGATGCTTCTAATATGTTAAAACCTGCCTTGGCAAGAGGTGAGATACAATGTATTGGAGCTACAACCTTAGATGAATACCGTCAAAATATTGAAAAAGACGGCGCTTTAGAACGCCGTTTCCAAAAAGTCATTGTAGATCCAACTTCGGTAGAAGAAACCATTGAAATCTTACACAATATAAAAGATAAATATGAAGCACATCATAATGTAACCTTTACAGATGATGCGATTGAGGCTTGTGTAAAATTAACCAATCGCTATATGACTGATCGGTTTTTGCCGGACAAAGCCATTGATGCTATGGACGAGGCAGGATCAAGAATTCATATAACTAATATTGTAGTTCCCAAAGAGGTTTTGGCGCTAGAAGAAAAATTAGAATTGGTAAAGCAAAAAAAATCTGCAGCAGTTAATACGCAAAAATATGAAGAAGCAGCTCGTCTGAGAGATGATGAAAAAAGAATTGAAGAAGAATTGCGTATTGAACAAAAAAAATGGGAAGAAGCCTCTAAATTAAATCGTGAAATTGTTACGGAAGAAAATGTAGCCGAAGTAGTGTCTATGATGACCGGAATACCGGTTACAAGAGTCGTAGAAGCCGAAAGTCAACGTCTAAAAGAGTTACCTCAGCTTATTAAGAATAAGGTCATTGGGCAAGATGAAGCCGTTGAGAAAGTTGTAAAATCTATTCAACGTAATAGAGTTGGGTTAAAAGATCCTAACAAACCTATTGGATCATTTATTTTCTTAGGACAAACCGGAGTGGGTAAAACCCAGTTAGCTAAGGTGTTATCTAAAGAATTATTTGACTCTGAGGACTCTTTGATTCGTGTGGATATGAGCGAGTATATGGAGAAATTTGCTGTTTCTCGGCTTATTGGTGCACCTCCGGGATATGTGGGTTATGAAGAAGGTGGACAACTTACAGAGAAAGTGCGCCGCAAACCCTATTCTGTAGTCTTGTTGGATGAAATAGAAAAAGCACATCCCGATGTTTTTAATACCTTATTGCAAATATTAGATGATGGTTATATTACAGACAGCCTTGGAAGGCGTATTGATTTTAGAAACACCATTATCATAATGACTTCTAATATTGGTACCAGACAATTAAAAGATTTTGGACAGGGCGTTGGTTTTGGCACTTCAGCCAAAAAAGCACAAGCTGATGAACATGCGAAAGGTATCATACAGAATGCCTTAAAAAAGAGTTTTGCACCCGAATTCCTTAATCGTATTGATGACGTTATTGTTTTTAAAGCCCTAGAAAGAGATTCAATTCACAAAATCATAGATATAGAACTAGATAAACTATATTCAAGAATCAAAGAATTAGATTATAACTTGACGCTAACGGAATCAGCAAAAGATTATATTGCCGATAAAGGTTTTGATAAGCAATACGGAGCTAGACCTTTAAAAAGAGCCATACAAAAATATGTTGAAGATGCTTTGGCTGAAAAAATTGTCAATTCTAAACTGAGAGAGGGAGATTCTATTATTATGGATTTGGATAAAAAAGATAAGGAATTAACAATTGAAATTATTAAAGATAAAGGTAAGGAAGATGAAATTAAAGAGGATTAATTTGAATTTATATCAAATGATAAATTATAAAATTATAGCATTAAGTATTTTAGGGGCAATTGTGTTGTTTTCTTGCTCTCAACATAAAGAAAATAATACTGAAACAAGGTCTACAAAAGCCACTTCAGCAAAGAGAAATACAGCCCAAGAGAATATTATTTCAATCCAAAAAACCACACCAGACAAGACCGTAATATGGCCTGCAAATCCGGAGACCACACAGGGAATTAAAAAGATGCGTAACTTATTGACCTCATTTTCTGATAAAGAAAATTCTAGGGCTTACAAAAGATTAAAGGGAAAACTAGAATTAGAATTTATGACTATTCTCACGAGCTGTACTATGCAAGGAGAAGCCCATAATCAGCTCCACGACTATCTCATTCCTATAAAGGACTCTTTCAAAGGCTTAGCAAGTGACAATCTTGAAGTATGTAAGAAAAGTTTTACTACAATTAAAAAACAGCTAGATGCCTATGGTAATTATTTTGAGTAGAAAAACTATATATTTATCATCATTTCTTATTTTAACTTTCTGTAAATTAATTAAATATACTGAAATCTAAACTATATTCATATGTCTTGTATTCTTACTAAATGATTCCCCATGTCTATATTTCAGTATTTTTCTAAAGATGCCAACAAACGGGCTAAATATATCTTTAATACGATAGCACCTGTATATGCAAAAGTAGATCACAGTTTAGAAAAAAGCTACCTAAGATCAATGGACTTGTTATCAGAAGAAATTGATATTACGGGTAAAACAATATTGGATATTGGTACCGGTACCGGAGCTTGGGCAGCTATGTTTCTCGATAAAGCAAGCTCAGTTCACGGTATTGATTTTTCTGATAAAATGCTTGCTGTAAGTACCAAAAAACATCCTAAAATACACTTTTCTGAAGGTAATGCAGAGCACTTAGAAAATATCCCAGACCAAAGTTTTGATATCCTAACAGCTTCCTTTGTGCTTCACGGGGTTACTTCAGACCGACGAAATAAAATACTTCTAGAAATGTTACGCGTGAGTAAAGAGGCGATTATTATTCATGATTTTGTGGGTAAGACCCCTTTGTTCATACGTTTATTAGAATTTATGGAACAAAGTGATTATAAAAATTTTAAAAAACAGTTTTATAATGAGTTAAGCGAAATATCTCAATGGCAAACAAAAGTAATTCCGTCTAGAGATGGTAGCGGCTTGTATATTGCTAAAAAATAGAATTCTATTACCTTTAATATGCTCTTCTTGTGTAGTACAATAGTAATTTGTAATTTTCTTGCTGTTTAGATGAAATAAAGGCGACTATTGCTATGAAATATATCTTCATTGATTTGTATTAATCAAAAGGATTGTTGAATTTTGTGCGACTCAAAAGTTAAGACAATGAATGCTATATATACAATTACTCCAGATGCCTTTACATATAAAGATCTTACTGTACTAATTTCTGAAAGAAAAAAAATTAGATTATCTGATGAGGTTAAAACCAGAATCACGAGTTGCAGAACATATTTAGATAATAAGATAAAGGAGCAAACAGATCCAATTTATGGTATTAATACAGGGTTTGGATCCTTATATAATATTAAAATTAAAAAAAATAACTTACAAGAATTACAAGAAAACTTGGTTATGAGCCATGCTTGTGGTACCGGAGAGGAAGTGCCTAAAGAAATTGTAAAATTAATGTTGTTATTTAAAATAAAGTCATTGAGTTATGGTCACTCGGGAGTACAACTCACCACAGTACAACGTTTGGTAGATTTTTATAATGAAGGTATTTATCCTGTAGTTTTAACACAAGGATCTTTAGGTGCTTCAGGAGATTTAGCCCCTTTGGCACATTTAGCTTTACCTCTTTTAGGTAAAGGCGAGGTACATTTTGAGAGGAAGAAAATTCCTGCATCTACGGTAAATAAAAAATTTGGATGGAAACCCATCCAATTACAATCCAAAGAAGGATTGGCCTTGTTAAACGGAACTCAATTTATGAGTGCCTACGGTGTTTTTGTTCTTTTAAAATCATTTAAGTTAAAGTATTTAGCTGATTTGATTGGCACGCTATCGTTGGAGGCTTTTGATGGTAGAATTGAACCTTTTAATGATTTAATTCATCAGGTTAGACCACACCAAGGACAACTTAAAACCGCACAAAGAGTTCGTGACTTTCTGGAAGGTAGTGAGCTTATATCACAAGAAAAAGAACACGTTCAAGATCCGTATTCGTTTCGATGTATTCCACAAGTTCATGGAGCAACATACGATACCTTACAATTTGTAGCTAAAACGCTGGCTATTGAAATAAATGCGGTTACCGATAATCCAAATATTTTTGAAGATGAAGATACCATTATTTCAGGCGGTAATTTTCACGGTCAACCCTTGGCCTTAGCATTAGATTATTTGGGTATTGCAATGGCTGAGATTGGCAGTATATCAGAGCGAAGAACCTTTCAATTAATATCGGGTTTACGTGGTTTACCTCCTTTTTTAATTGCAGATTCAGGCTTAAATAGTGGATTTATGATACCACAATATACCGCAGCCAGTATTGTAAGTCAAAACAAACAATTGGCTACACCTGCAAGTATAGATAGCATTGTAAGCAGTAATGGTCAAGAAGATCATGTAAGCATGGGGGCAAATGCCGCTACTAAAGCCTATAAAATTGTTGAAAATATTCATCGGGTACTTGCTATCGAGTTATTAAATGCCGTTCAAGCTATTTCTTTTAGAGCTCCTAAGAAAAGTTCTCCATTTATAGAGGCCTTTATAAAAAGCTACAGAAAGGAGATTCCTTTTCTTACAAAAGATACTATTCTACACGAGTTGATTCAAAAAAGTATCCAGTTCTTGGATACCCTCCAAATAGATAGTGATGAATTGTTTTAATCGGCACATTTAGCACAAAATCTACTATGAGGAACTAGCATAATTCTACCAATTGGTATTTGTTTACCACATTTAACACAGATGCCAAAACCGGAATCATTAATAGTATCAAGAGCATATTTTAACCCGGACAATTTTACAAGTGCTTTACGTAGAGCTGCATCATTGATCGATTTATTATTGATAGCATCCATCCGGCTTACCCGGCCAATAGCGCAGTCGGGTGCAATGGGTTTAGTAAATTCTTTTAAAGTAGAAATATGTGTTTGAGTTAACACAATCTCTTTTTTTATTTGATTCTTTATCTGTTCTTTATCAGTATTCATTACTTATAAATCTAGATGTAATTTTTTACGTAATTCATCAATCATTGGGTTTATCTCACGAAGCTTAGCATATTTTTCTTGAGGGGTGTAAGCATATTTTTTTTCATCGCTTTCATTTAATATCAATTGAAATGAAATCTCATAATTATGTAGTTTTTCCCTTAAGTAGTTTAGTATGTATGTTTGATGTTTCTTGACCTCTTCCAACATCATTTTATTTGGATAGGTAAGCTGTACCAGCCCATCTTTTAGTACGGGCTCCGATGAATTCAAAATTGAAACTAACACCTTGTCTCCTTGTTTATTAAGTATATCGATATACTTTTTCCAAAAAACATAAAATTCAGAAAATGAAAATGCTTCTTTGGGCAATTTTGAAGTATCAATATGTTCTTCCTTAGCTGAACGTTGAGTTGCTTTCGTATGTAAATTTTTAAAACTTAAAGCAGAGGTTCTGCGTTTTTCATCAGGAATGGTGATTTTTGGTGCTTTTTCTTTATTAACAGTCTCATTTGTAGACTTTTCAACTTTTACCTGTTTTTGTAGAATTTCAGTATTTGTAGAAAGTGGAGTGGGAGCGATAACTTTTGATTTAAAAAGAGAAGCGGGAATTATAAATTTAGCTTTTTTTTTTCACCCATTTTGGTTAATGAGGCTAATTGCATTAAGGTTAATTCTACCAATAGGCGCTGATTCTTACTTGTTTTATACTTTAAATCACACGCATTGGCTAGGTTAATAGCTTCTAATAAAAAATTAACACTGGTTTGTTCCGATTGTTTTAAATATTGTTTTTTTGCAGCATCACCGACCTCTAATAAGGCAACAGTTGCTTTATCTTTGGCGACCAATAAATCTCTAAAATGACTGGCCAATCCCATTATAAAATGATGTGAATCAAATCCTTTCGCTAAGATACTATTCAATTGCAATAATACTTCCGGGATATTATTTGTAATGATTTTATCAGTGATTTTAAAATAGACTTCGTAGTCTAAAACGTTGAGATTTTCGGTTACGGCTTGTCTAGTAAGCGCTTTGCCAGAAAAACTGACGACTCTATCAAAAATTGATAGTGCATCTCGCAATGCTCCATCGGCTTTCTGAGCAATAATATGTAAAGCATCATCTTCTGCATTAACCTCTTCTTCTTTGGCTATTTTATGTAAATAGTCCTTGATGTCTTTTACACCAATCCTTTTAAAATCAAAGATTTGGCAACGTGATAAAATCGTCGGAATAATTTTATGTTTTTCTGTAGTGGCAAGGATAAATATAGCATGTGCGGGAGGCTCTTCTAAAGTCTTTAAAAAGGCATTAAACGCAGCTTGACTCAACATATGTACCTCATCAATGATATACACCTTGTAATGTCCTGTTTGTGGCGGTATACGTACCTGATCGGTTAAACTACGTATATCGTCAACAGAGTTGTTTGAAGCTGCATCCAATTCAAAGATGTTAAATGCAAAATCTTCATCCAAGGAAACCTCATCCTGGCTATCCTGATTGATACGCTTTGCCAATATTCGAGCACAAGTGGTCTTTCCGACACCTCTAGGACCTGTAAACAAAAGTGCTTGTGCCAAATGATCATTTTCTATGGCACTCTCCAATGTGTTGGTAATAGCCTGTTGCCCCACAACATCTTTAAAAGTTTGAGGTCTATATTTTCGTGCCGATACAATAAAATGCTCCATTAGCTATTACTCATTTGAATGGCTAATAAACAAAAAAACTTATTGCTTTCAAAATTATACTTTTAGAAGTTATTAACCTTTTTTATAATCGTCTCAGCATTCTCTCCTTACTCCAAACCTACCTCCTCACCAGGCTAAAGTGTCCTTTTTTAATACGACCATCTTCGAGTTCTACTGAGAACCAATAATCGGTAGAGGGGAGTTTATAGCCGTTGAACTTACCGTCCCATCCCGGGCCATTGGGGTCTATCTTAGCTAAGAGTTTTCCAAACCTATCGTAGATATAAATCTTAGCTCCGGGTTGGGTAGCTGCACCTAACAATTGCCAAGTGTCATTATACCCGTCACCATTGGGCGTAAAGAATCGCATATAGTCTACAATTACAAAACTCAGCTGTGTGGTCATACAACCGTT
>JANTFW010000035.1 GCA_024763245.1 Flavobacteriaceae bacterium
AGGTGCCCCCAAAACCAGCAAAAGAATCATAAGCATCTACTACTCCATCTCCATCACTATCATCATTAGAAACATCACCATCATTGGTAGTATAACCAGCTGTTAATTCTAATTCTACTGTATCCGGAATACCATCATTGTCGGAATCTAAATCTAAGACATCATTAATGGAATCACCATCCGTATCGATAGGAGAAATACCTAAATTTGCTCCATAGGTAGCTTCAGAAGCATCGGATAATCCATCTGCATCTGCATCGTTTGGATTAGCACCCTCCATATCATCTAGAATACCATTGTTATTAGCATCAACAGTTGTATTATCTTGACCACTTTCTAGTAAATCAGAGATCCCATCGTTGTCGGAATCTAAGTCTAAGTGATCTTCAACGCCATCACCATCAGTATCTCTATGACACAAACTTCCTACTACTAGACCTACACCATCAGGATCTGTATGCAACGTATTTATCCTTAAACTCGTAATTAATTGGCTACTAGCACCTTTTAATACCAATCTTTGATCGACAGTCGTTGATCCATCTGACTTTACAATGCCATTATCATATACTGCATGCGGAAATGCAACATCATATACAGGATAAAAAGAAGGTGAAATATTTGTCCCTCCTAACGAAGTAAATATTTCTAATTTGGTGGTAGGTTTATCTATATCATAAATAAACAATACAATATCGTCCATACGTACCGGACTATCGAAATCTAATTGAACATAATCAGGTTCTGTAGTACCTATTTGGTTTGTTGATGGAGAAATGTCAAACTGAGATCCATCGGTTAAATCGACCACTAAATTAACAGGTGATGGATCAGAACCTACAGATTGTATTGTCATTGTAAGATTTACAGCATTGGTGGCATTAAAAGTTCCAGTCCAAGGTCCACCAGATGGCCCAGAAAATTGTGTAGCAACTATAGGATTGGGACTACAGAATTCTTCAATATCCGGTATTCCATCATTATCATCATCAATATCTATGTAATTTGGTATTCCATCATTATCTGTATCTAATACTTCACGATACGCAACTTCTGAAGTATCTCCAAATTCATTATCTAAATCAGTTGACGGATCATTAACATCTCCATCTGGGTCTGAATACGATGCGTTTATACTATCCGCTATACCATCTCCATCAGCGTCAGGTCCTAGAGGCAATCCACTCTCACTAATATCTGTGATTGTATCATTATCACTGTCTGTATCAATAAAATCAAAAACGCTGTCTCCATCTGTATCTTGAGGTTCTACAAATGTTCCACCAAAAGTTCCATTTGTGTCATAAGCATCTACTACTCCATCTCCATCACTATCATCATTAGAAACATCACCATCATTAGTCGTATAACCTGCTGTAGGTACAGCTTCAACTGTATCAGGGATACCATCATTGTCGGAATCTAAATCTAAGACATCATTAACACTATCTGAATCCGTATCGATAGGAGAAATACCTAAATTTGCTCCATAGGTAGCTTCAGAAGCATCGGATAATCCATCTGCATCTGCATCATTTGGATTAGCACCCTCCATATCATCTAGAATACCATTATTATTAGTATCAAGTGTTGAATTATCTTGACCACTTTCTAGTAAATCAGAGATCCCATCGTTGTCGGAATCTAAGTCTAAGTGATCTTGAATGCCATCGCCATCGGTATCACCACATTCAATATTATTTGTAAAAACAAAGGCTTTACCGTCGGGACCATCTCCATTATTATTTACTTCTGGTCTAAACTTAAGTGAATAGATAAGAGAACCAGGTGGTGCAATTTCTGTTAATGAAAAAACTACAATCATAATCTCTTGTGGATTTGAAGCATAAACACCAGTATGTAAATACTTAGGATCATAATCAGCAATGTCGTAAACTAAGCCATAAGAATTACCATTCTCATCAAGAGCTTCAACGTGATATCCGTTATTTCCACCTCTTTCTGTTACCATAACAAATGAATTACCCGTTGAGACCATCGGATTGTCATAGTTAAGTATATAGAAGTCTGCAGCATTTAATGCGGAATCTAATCTTTGGTACCAGTTTAAATCTGTAGATTGGAAAGCATCAATTATTTCATTATTCCAGTTTGGGTCATTGATATTATGAACGTTCCAATTATCGTGGTAAGCTTCAGCAACGGCATTAGCATTTGTAGTAACAAAATGCTCTTCGTAGGAATCCGGAGCCACAAAAATGGGATAAACTACCCCATCATAAGTTAATGAATTAAAAATTGCGGCATCATTATGACCTGTTCCGGTAATATCAAAACTTGTATTAGCTGAAGTAAATGGGCCATAAGACACCGGATCTACACATTCAACAATATCAATAATACCATCATTATCATCATCTATGTCTTCATTATCACAGATTGTATCTCCATCAGTATCTAAAATATTCTCAACAAATACGTTTAACTCTCTTACACCATAACAGTCAGTAAATCTATCATCTAATAATCCAATAGCGTAATATGTTCCTGAGGTAGTAATGGGTATTGTTACTTGATCTGCAGCATTTGGAGGTGTTGTGTTAGTAGAATATATATTATAAATAGACATATCTATACCTGCATCTATTAAATCTTGTTGGGTAACAGAATTTGAGGGGCATGTACTATTAGCTACCAATACCGGATTAAAATTAACACTACTAACATCTATAAAAGCACTTGTAGGCTCTAATGCACCGGCATCAGTGCCACATGCATCAATATAGCTGATACTTTCTTCATCTTTAATATCAATAGTTGTATTAATAGTTCCTATATAAGAAGTGGTTGCTTGATTTTTTACTTCTTGACTACAAGAAGAGTTTAATAGGTTCGGGTCATCTGAAACTTGGACATCAAATAAGACATAAAACTCCGGATCTCCCACATCAAACAAAGAATTATGGAAATTAAAAGTGAGTTGATTGGTTCCTGCATTATAGCTATATTGAATGGGTGTACCGGCTGTTGGTGCAGAAGTACTCATACTTATAGGAGCACCTCCATTATCAACAGCGTGTAATGAAGCGGCGTTATACACCCCATTGAATGGCAGTTCATCTTCAAGAATCACATTTTGAGCAGCATCATTACCGAGGTTTTGAATAGAAAACCTATAGGTAATAACATCCAATGGATTAACGGTTGCTCCTTGAGGAATCACAGTACCTCCAGCATCCTCCATGGATTTGACAACTTGTACATCCGGTTTATAAACTTCGATAGCAAAACTACTGAGATATATAAAATAACCATCTCTTGCACTTCCTGATGCATTAGCATTAGCTCTAAAAACAGCAGACGTTTGGTTATTCGCAATTAAATGATTTGATGAATTATTAGAGGCATCAAGGGTTAGTAAATCAGAATCGTACCCTAAAGTATTCGTACTGGCTGGGTTTCTTGTTGTAATAATTGAACCATTTTGTGAAATCGTACTATTAAAGTAATTAGTAGCCGGATTTACGGCATCCGAAAGGTCTTCAAAAGTACCACTGGTATTCTGAATTTGCAAATGACTTCCGTCAATAGTTTGATCTCCTTCTAAGGCAGCTATACCATAAGAACCCAACACTTGCCCATTGGGTATTGTCTGAAATCCGTTATAGGTAAAATCTAAGCTAGTAGTTCCTCCTAATCCAAATTGACCTGCATACCCTGTTATAAAAGCAAAACCATCATAGATAGTAAAATTTTTAGTCGTCTCAGAGGGGTCTTGATATACCACAACAAGGGTCCAACCCGCAGCTGTACCATAAAAAAGATTATCATCCACGATATTTATTTCAGCCGCTCTGATATTCGCTACGGAATACGTACCGTCAATTCCATTTGGGTTTGCATTAATTAGATCGGTTACGTTATAGAAACACGCATATGCATCTTGATTGGAATTGGGTTCATTACCGTGTTCATCATAAATTAGTGTACCCGTTAAATCGAGATAATTTGCCGTACCCGGTAATTTAAACTTTACATCGCGAGGGTCATATCGGTTACAATCACTACAACCCGGGTCTGGAAGGGTATCATCATCTGGACCATCCACATTCCCTTTTTCAAAGGGATAAGTACCCGACCAATACAAACCGGCAAAGGCCACCGTAGAACAAGCCGAGGGTGTGCTTAAATCAGCGGTACTGGAGTTAAACGTAGCAGCATCACCATCTACATCTACGTAAACTTGAACCGCAAAATCATTCGAACCATTTGGGTCATTATAGTCGTTTGTCGGATGTTCACTTAAGTTATTATTGGAAACATAGACAATCCCTCCTTTAAATGTATCTTGATATTTAACACTAAAAGGGACTTGACTTATTGAATTAATCACAACAGTTGCAGTTGCGGTACACCCATTTGAGTCTGTAACGGTAACGGTATAAGTGCCTTGAGATAATCCTGTTGCCGTTGGTGTAGTCTGCGCGTTTGGATCATCCCAAAGATAGGTATAACCCGGATTTCCTCCTGATACAGAAACAGTTGCTGATCCCGTATTGGTATCTGTGTTTGTTTGAGCTGAAATAACTGCTGTTGGTGATCCGTAATTAATTACTTGCGTAACCAAATCTGTACAGCTATAGCTATCCGTAACTCGTAAAGCAACCGTATAAGTACCCGAAACAACATAGGTATGACTTGTAGTATATGTTGGTGGGGTGGTATCGCTACCCGAATACGATTCATCAGCAGTAAAGGTTGAACCATCGTAATCGAAATCCCACTCCACTAACGCCATATAATCTTCAAAATCACCAGCTGTTGAAAAAGATGACGAAGAGGCATCAAAATCAACGATACTGCCAGTACAGAAATTACTTGATACTGTAAAACTTGCTTCAGGACCGGAATTAACTACTAGATTAACCGGAACAACAATTGTATCTTTTTCTGCAGATCCAAAACTACCTGCATTTGATGCACCGACTTCAAAGGTTAGTGTATCACAGGTCACATCAGAATTACAGGGATAAATATCCGGTATAGCAAAAGACATTTCAAAAAATTTCCCCTCAGATCCTGAATTACCACAAACAGACTGACCAACATGTGCTATAAACATACCCCCATTATCCACCCAATCGGCTGTTACATCATCCCATTCATATAGTGTTATATCACTAGGAACGCCATTATCTCCGACAATGGAGAAAAAAGCGGCATAGTCTGCTCCACTGTGAGTTACATCACCATTGGTGTCATCACAATCCGAATTAACATAAAAAGTAAAACTTGATGTTCCCTTTTGTTCCCTTTCAAATGCCAAATAAACGTTATCGGTATCTAGTCCTAACCAAAGATTTAGTATATCTGCAGAACCCGGATTGGTGTCATCTCCATCTACGACGTCCGGTGTACCCCAAGTACAATTATCCCCATCTACAATAATAGGATTCTCCATTTGTGAATAAACACTACTACTTAAGAAAAGCATTAATGCAAGTACAATGATATTACTAAAGGAGCTTTTATATAATTTCTCGAATAAAATGTAGCTGTATTTCATATGAGTGGTATTTATTTTTTAAAACAAACCGCAATTTGCTGTTAAATATCGTGTTATTTATTATTTCTATTTCACTATACTGTATAATTCAAATAACTAAGTAACAACTATTTATTTAATTAGTCCTTTCACATTATTTCACATATACAATATCTTGCAAAGTACTATTTTTTTTTTAATTACTACATCTTTTTTTATAAAAATAAAGAGATCTATTTTATAAGGAAAACCCGTTCATTTTAATAACAAGTCAAAAATATATCCGTTTGTTATTCTCCGATTTATTACATTTGCATTCTAATAAATTTTTAGACCTAAATGAAGTATCAAATTATTTTTACAAGTCTGCTATTAACACTTGTTTTTCCGGCTTGTAACAAGTCTCAACCTAAGAATTTTACTATAAACGGTGATGTTAAAGGATTTACAAAAGGCACAGTCTATTTGCAAAAAGTTGTGGATACCCTTATTACAGTTATCGATTCCACCGACGTATATAAAAACGGTAAATTTAGTATTGGAGATAGCATAGACAGTCCTGAGATTTACTATCTACAAATAAAAGAAAAACCCGATGAATCTCTACTTATTTTTGGTGAACAGGGTATTGTTACTGTAAGCAGTAAGATTGATAAATTTAGTACTGCAGCAGTTGTTAAAGGTTCTGAAAATCATGATTTACTTACTCAGTATAAAGAAATGATACAAAAGTTTAATGGTAAAAGGCTGGATCTTTTTAAAGCGAACTTTGATGCGGAAAGAGCTCAAGATCAAGCTACTTTAGACTCATTAGACAAAGCCTATAAGAATTTAATACGAAAAAGATACCTGTACACCGCTAATTTTGCTGTGAAACATTCCGATAAAGAAGTAGCACCTTATATTGCCCTAACAGAACTTTACAACGCCAATATTTCCTTACTTGATACTGTAAACAACGCACTTACCGATCGGATTAAAGTGTCTAAATACGGTCGTAAATTAGACCGTTTTATTCGTGTGATTAAAAAGAATGAAACTACGGATAGCTTAGATTCAATTCAAAATCTTGTCCCTTAATTTCTGACTTAGCCTTGAGTATATTTCGATCTACATATTTATCCTTAGGCAGCAATCAAGGAAACCGATTAGAGCATTTACAACAAGCTGTTGACTTACTTGCTGTTCATGTAGGAATTATAGAAAAAATCTCACCGATTTACCAAACGGAAGCTGTTGGATTTGAAGGGGATGACTTTTATAATCTATGTTTGTTACTTCGTACAAGACTCAGCCCAGAGAAATTATTAGGTGAAATCCTGGAAATTGAAAGCCTATTAGGCAGAATCCGAACCACTAAATCCACTTACGAATCCAGAACTATTGATATAGACATCTTGTTTTTTGAAGATGAAATAATTTTTTCAAAAAATCTAATCGTACCCCATCAAGAGCTTATAAAACGGCGTTTTGTACTACAACCACTATCAGACATTGCCCCAAATTTTATTCATCCAATTGAAAAAAAATCAATTCGTACACTACTCCATAGCTGTATGGATCATTCTTCAGTTAACCCTATTAATCATACCTTAAAAAAACCAATTTCACTTTCAGAAAAATATAATTATATTGCAATTGAAGGTAATATTGGTGCCGGTAAAACCACTCTAACCAATATGTTAGCTAATGATTTTAATGCTAAAAAAGTGTTGGAACGTTTTGCGGACAACCCTTTTTTACCCAAATTTTACAAAGACGAAGAACGTTATGCTTTTCCTCTGGAAATGAGTTTTTTAGCCGATAGATATCAGCAATTATCAGATGATCTAGCCCAATTTGACCTATTCAAAAATTTTATAATTTCGGATTATTATATTTTTAAATCTCTCATCTTTGCCCAAGTAACCTTAGCCACTGAGGAATATCAATTATACCGACGTATGTTTGATATTATGTATAATGAAATTACCAAACCGGATTTATATATATACCTCTACCAAAACACAAGTAGACTCCTCGATAATATTAAAAAAAGAGGTCGTGATTACGAACAAAATATCTCTGGCGACTATCTTAATAAAATTCATAAGGGTTACGCTAGTTTCATCCAATCAGAAAAAGAGCTAAACACCCTAATTATAGATGTCTCAGAACTAGATTTTGTTAGTGATAAATCTGACTATAGAAAGATTATTAAGGAAATCATAAACTCTTAACTTTACAGTTAATCAAGGTAAAATAATTCGCTGATTAAACCATCTACAACAAACAAATACGCCTTTGCTACAACTAGGTTTTTTAATGCGTTTTCAGTAATAGATAGGTCTATGACTTTAAGCTTATTTGCCTCCAATAAAGGTGCAGATTTTTCGTTAAAATGAATGTAATATTTAGCACCAAACTCTTGTTTAATATACGAATATGAAACACCCCACATAGTTCGTAAACCAGTCATAATATATTCATTATAGCGGTCTGTTGTAGACAATGTTTCATTGTCAGAAGGCAAGATCCCTTTGTTAATTGCCTTTATATATTTGGTATTACTTGCAATATTCCAACTGCGTTTTGTACCAGTAAAAGAATGAGCCGAAGGTCCAAAACCATAATATTTTTTACCCATCCAATAGGCAGAATTATGTATTGCTATATAGCCTTTTTTTGCAAAATTAGATATTTCATATTGTCCATAATTATGTGCTTGCAAGACTTTTTGCAGATAGGTAAAATGTTGCTTTGCCACCATATCGTCCGGTTGTGGAATTATTTCATTTTTAATAAAATGATGTAGTGCTGTCTTTTTTTCAACGGTCAAAGCGTAAGACGATAGATGTGGCAGGTTCATCTGTAAAAATAAATCAAGATTCCTTTTCCAATTATCTAGGGTTAAACCGGGAATACCATATATTAAATCAATAGTAATATTCTTAAAACCAACATTTTGTGAGTAATTAATAGCATTAATGGCTTCTTTTGCGCTATGTGCCCTATTCAATAATTTAAGATCTTTATCAAAAAAAGATTGTACACCAATACTCAATCTATTAATGCGAGTTGTAGCTAATTTTGTTACATATCTCTTTGACAAATCATCGGGATTTGCTTCTAAAGTAATCTCAGGATTATCGACAATGGAGTAATTTTCATCAATCTTAACCAGTATCTTTTTTATGTCATAAACACTTAACAATGATGGCGTTCCACCACCAAAATAAATAGTTTCAATGGGCTCTTTTATCTCATTTTTTCGCAATACTAACTCTTTGTGTATGGCCAAAAGCAACTCCTCTTTAGTGCGTAAAGATACTGTAAAATGAAAGTCGCAATAATGACATTTTTGTTTACAATAGGGTATGTGAATATATAGTCCAGCCATTAGGTTTTATTTGGATACGCAAAGATACATTTTAGTTTGCAACATGATTTTTTGTAGTCTCTACTCTTAAATATAATTATTATCGATAATAACTGAATAATCAATAATTATATTCGATTTAAAATGGATGAAAATAAGGCTATTTAAGACAAAATAATTTATTATCAAGGCTGTAGCTCATTTCTTATTGCAATATCGGCTTAAAATTGTTAAAATGATATTTTTTAATTTTTGCTGAGTGTAACAAAGATTACACACAAAAAATTCAATTAAACTATCTTTGATTAATCAAATCACGAATTATCTATACTATGTACGTACATGTTGTCTCATTTAAAATTAAAGAGGGTGAAGAGCACACTTTTGTCGAAATGCAAAAATTTGAAGAATTAACGGAAGGAAAACCCAATGGCTTAGATCATTTTCATATTTTTAAGGACCGAAATAATCCTAGTCTTTTTTTCTTAGTAGAGTATTGGAAAGACAAAGAATCCAAAGATGCTATAGAAAAGTTAGACCAACATCAACATTTTCACGCCCTTCGTAAACTTGCTATCGAGCAAAAATTCGATAGTTATGAGTGTGATGTAATTATCTAACCTTTCTTTATTACGATATTAAATTCCTTTTTGATTATCGCGTAAACAGCATTTCTCTGTATTTACTCAAAGGCCATATCTCATCATCAACGGTAATCTCTAGCTTATCGCAATGATAACGAATCTTTTCAAAGTAAGGTTTTACCTTAGAACAATATCGTGCCGCTTTTTTTTCGGCATCGGTTAGTTTGTTGGCTTTTTTACGTTCCGCTATCATCGAATCAATTAAGAGATTAATTTCACTAATGTGCTTAGAAATCTTTTTAATGAGCAGTAATTGTTCTTTAGCTACTTCCTCATATTGTACCCCAAAAACCTCTTTTATACCGGTAACATTCTTAATTAATGTGTTTTGATAACGTACTGCTGTAGGTACGATATGATTACGAGCAATATCCCCTAAAATCCGTGACTCAATTTGGATTCGTAATACATATTCTTCTACTTCTATTTCGTATCTTGCCTGTTGTTCCACAACAGACATAATATTCAATTCCTCAAACAAGGCGATAGATTCCGGATTTAGCTTTGCTTTTAACGCTTTAGGCGTTGTTTTATTGTTACTTAAACCTCTATTTTCGGCTTCTATCTCCCACTCCTTGCTATAGCCATCTCCTTCAAAACGTATATTCTTAGATTGTTTGATATACTCGCGTAATACATTAAAAATAGCATCATCTTTTTTCATGTCTTTTTCACTAATAAGTCCATCAACCCTTGCTTTAAAGTCCAATAATTGTTTGGCAACAATGGTATTTAAAGTCATCATAGGGTTTGCACAATTTGCATTAGAGCCAACTGCTCTAAATTCAAATTTATTACCTGTAAATGCAAAGGGTGAAGTACGGTTTCTGTCGGTATTATCTAGAAGAATTTCAGGAATTTTTCCCACTACATTTAGTTTTAAATCAGTCTTTTCCTGTGGGGTTAATTTACCTTTTGATACGTGTTCCAATTCATTTAAAACGGCTGTTAATTGTTTACCAATAAAAACGGAGATGATTGCAGGTGGTGCTTCATTAGCCCCTAACCTATGATCATTTCCTGCTGAAGCAATTGATGCCCGTAACAATTCTTCGTAATCATTTACCGCTTTAATAGTGTTGATAAAAAAGGTCAAAAACTGTAAATTGTTCATTGGCGTTTTACCGGGACTTAATAAATTTACCCCCGTGTTAGTAGCCAAACTCCAGTTGTTATGTTTACCGGAACCGTTGATTCCCGCAAAAGGTTTTTCGTGCATTAACACCTTAAAATTATGCTTTCTAGCTACTTTACGCATTACATCCATCAATAGCGAATTATGATCAACCGCTAAATTGGTTTCTTCAAAAATGGGTGCCAATTCAAATTGATTGGGGGCTACTTCATTGTGTCGTGTTTTAACGGGAATTCCTAATTGTAAAGATTCGATCTCTAGCTCTCGCATATAGGCCATTACACGATCTGAGATAGAACCAAAATAATGATCGTCTAATTGCTGCCCTTTAGCGGAGGAATGACCTAGTAATGTTCTGCCTGCCAATTTAATATCCGGACGCGTATCGGAAAAAGCACTATCTATTAAGAAATACTCTTGCTCCCAACCTAAAGTTGCATTGACTTTAGTTACTTTTTTATCAAAAAATTTAGCCACTTCGGTAGCTGCCGTATCAACAGCTTGCAAGGCTTTTAGTAAAGGCGTTTTGTTATCAAGGGCCTCACCAGTATACGCTACAAAAATAGTTGGAATACACAACGTAGTTTCGTAGATAAAAGCTGGCGATGTAGGGTCCCAAGCAGTATAACCACGAGCCTCAAAGGTATTTCTAATACCTCCATTCGGAAAACTGGATGCATCCGGTTCTTGTTGGACTAACTGCCCTCCGTCAAATTTTTCTACAGCTCTTCCATCAGATAAAGTCTCAAAAAAGGCATCATGTTTTTCTGCAGTAGCACCGGTTAGGGGTTGAAACCAGTGGGTATAATGCGTAGCTCCTTTTTGTATAGCCCAAGACTTCATAGCACTTGCAATTTGATCTGCAACTTTTCTGTCAATTTTTTTACCAAAACTTATAGCGTCTTTTACACTCTGATACGCTTCTTTGGTCATGCTTTGAAGCATGGCTTCATCGTTAAAAACATTTATCCCAAACAAGTCCGATCTTCTGGCTGTAATTTCTTTAACCTTAAGAGGTTTTCTGCCCATTGATTTTTCAAGAGCCTTAAATCTAATTGTAGACATTTTGTTGTTTTTTACTATTTTTAAGGGGTAAAGTTAATAAAAAATACAAAATAACAACAATACACCCTATTTTTTTAGGGGTAAAAATACATTTTATAGATTTTCAATCATAAAATATATTTTGTTTATTCTAAAATGTAATATTTTGGGTAACCGCAAGGTGAAATGTATAACAACTAGTTAGCAGAAGCACTATCAATTTTATATAAATATTGGTTGATCACATTTTCTAATCCAAAATATAAGGACTCGGCAATAAGGGCATGACCTATTGACACCTCATTAATAAAGGGGATATTTTCAATAAAAAACTTAATATTATCGAGATTTAAATCGTGACCGGCATTTATACCTAAACCTAAGTCTTTGGCCAATTTTGCAGCATGAATGTAGGGCTTTATCTTTTCTGGTTTACCCTTTGCATAAGCGCTGGCATAATCCTCGGTATACAACTCTACCCTATCCGTTCCAGTAGAAGCCGCAGCTTCTATCATCTTGAGATTGGTATCAATAAATATAGACGTTCTTATGCCATTTCGTTTAAACTCACTAATTACATCTTTCAGAAATTTTTGATGTGTAAGTGTATCCCAACCGGCATTAGACGTTATAGCATCAACGGCATCGGGAACTAGTGTAACTTGATCCGGTTTAACAGACAACACCAAATCTATAAATTTAGCTATGGGATTACCTTCAATATTATATTCAGTAGTAATAACCGGTTTTAAATCGCGAGCATCCTGATATCTGATATGGCGTTCATCGGGTCTGGGATGAATCGTAATTCCTTGCCCACCAAATCGCTGTATATCAATAGCTGATTGTACTACGTTTGGAAAATCACCACCTCGTGCATTACGCAGTGTAGCAATCTTATTAATATTAACACTTAACTTAGTCATTGGTCTGATTTTAAGAAAAGACAAAATTACTACAAATATGTTGATATGTAAAGGCAATTACTTGTAATAAATGGCACAAATTTTGACTAAAATCTTTTATATTCGCAACTTATGAGTAGTATTGATTATATATCACAAGATTATAAACCACTAAGCCCCACAACTAAGGTAGGTGATGTAAAAACTTTTTTCAAAGATTTACCTTTTACACATTTTCCAGTTGTAGATAAAGGCTTACTTTTAGGAATGATAGCCCAGATAGATATTGTTCATTATCCGGATAATGAAATTTCGCTTAAAGACTTACAGCATCTTTATGAACATTATAATGCCAGTTTACCCACACATTGTATAGATTTATTTACGCTTTTTGCACAATACGATTCCGATATAATTCCGGTGGTAGATCGCCATTTAAAATATTTAGGCTATTTCGAGTTAGATACTATTCTAAATATATTCTACGAAACCCCATTTTTACAACAAAGTAGCACAAGCTTGATTATCGAAAAAGATAAAAACGAGTATACGATGAGTGAGGTAGCTCAAATTGTCGAATCAAATAATATAAGCTTACTGGGACTTTACATTTCGGCTTCTACAGCACACAAGCATCAAATAACATTACGTTTGGGTAGTAAAGATCTCAATGAAGTGATTCAAAGTTTTCGTAGGTATAACTATCGTATCATAACCGAAGACAAAGATGATTTGTTTATGGAGCAACTCAAAGAAAGATCTGATTATTTACAAAAATATTTAGATATATAATTGTAACTTTGTATTCTTAACTAGCACTTTAAATTTATGAAAATAGCGGTATTTGGTCAACTATACAAAACGGAAAGTTTACCGTATATCATTGACTTAGTACACCTGTTAGTAAAGAAAAAAATTGATTTTATAATTTACAAAGAGCTCAACAATGCTATTCGTGATTCTATAAAAACACCCATAGCCACATATCAATCTGACAAAGATTTACCCAAAGATGTAACCCTAATGATTAGTGTAGGCGGAGATGGTACGATGCTTCAAACTGTTCGTTTCATTAAAGATAGTGCTATACCGGTGATAGGAATTAACACAGGGCGTTTAGGTTTTCTGGCAACGGTTCAAAAAGAGCATATAGAACTTGCTGTTTCACAGCTTATTGAGGGTCATTTTACAGTTAATAAAAGAAGCCTTTTACAGGTAACAACACAAGAACATACCAAGACTTTTTATGCTTTAAATGAGGTTAGTGTTAGTCGTAAAAATACGACTACAATGATTACCATAGACACTTTTTTAGATGGTGAATTCTTAAACACGTATTGGGCTGATGGTTTGATAATTGCCACTCCAACCGGATCTACCGGTTATTCATTAAGTTGCAATGGGCCTATTATTACACCAAGTGTAGAAGCCTTATCTATTACCCCTATTGCTCCTCATAATTTAAGTATTAGACCTTTAATCATTAGAGATGATACACAAATAAAATTACGTGTAAGCAGCAGAGAAAATCACTTTTTATTAGCCATGGATTCTCATGTAGAAAGTGTTTCGACAAAATCAGAATTATTTATAAAAAAAGCCCCTTTTGAACTACCGATGATTGCACTGAAAGACCAAAGTTTTCTCAAGACCCTGAGAGAAAAATTACTATGGGGAAAAGACACTAGAAATTAAACAATTATAATATTAAAAACAGAGAACAATGGGTAGAGCCTTTGAATTTAGAAAAGCTAGAAAAATGAAACGCTGGTCTGCTATGGCCAAGACTTTTACACGTATCGGAAAAGATATTGTAATGGCGGTTAAAGCAGGTGGACCTAACCCGGATACCAATGCACGATTACGTGCCGTTATTCAAAATGCGAAAGCAGCCAATATGCCCAAGGCTAATGTAGAACGTGCTATTAAAAAAGCCTCTGACAAAGATACAGCTGATTACAAAGAAGTTTTATTTGAAGGCTATGCTCCGCACGGTATCGCCATATTGGTAGAAACCGCAACGGATAACAACAACCGCACCGTTGCCGATGTTCGTGCTGCTTTTAATAAATGTGATGGAAACTTTGGCACCTCCGGCTCTGTTATCTTTATGTTTGATCACACGTGTAATTTCCGAATCAACAGTGAGGGAAAAGATATTGACCTTGAAGAATTGGAGTTAGAATTAATTGATTTTGAGGTAGAAGAGATTTTTCAAGATGAGGACGGTATTCTAATTTACGCCCCTTTCGAACAATTTGGTGCTATTCAAAAATACTTGGAAGAAGCACAATTTGAAATTCTATCTTCGGGTTTTGAACGAATCCCAACTACCACAACCGCATTAGAAGGCGAAAGCAAAGAAGACGTCGAAAAACTTTTAGAGAAATTAGAAGAACTAGACGATGTTCAGCAAGTATATCACAGTATGGTTTAATAGTAAGTAGCTATGAAAACGTGTCGACATTCTTTTACTTATACCACACTAACTATGGTGTTGGTAATAATGTTGTCAATTTTCTATGCTTGCAAGTCAACCCCAGAACATCCAAAAACGGGAGATATCTATTTTCATCAGCTCAACGACGGTCAATTTGCTATTATTGAAATAACAAATACGACCAGAAAGCGTGTTTCTTTCTTGAAAAATGATTATAGCGTTAGTGCATTACTTTTTATCGATAGTGTTACTAAGGCGCCTAATTACAGTGATGAGCCTGAAACTCTAAGTTATATAGAATTCAAATCATCGAATTACCATTTATACAAATCAAAACCCAATAAAAAATGAAACCACTAGTAAGCCTATTTATCGCTCTATTTATTGTGCAATTTAGTCAAGCACAAGACAAATTAAAAGGAAATAAAAATGTCGTGACACAGCATCGTGATGTCATGCCTTTTACCGGTATTTTAGTTAAGGATAATTTAGATATCATTATTAGTGAAAGTCCCAACTCCAAGGTTAGTGTTGAAACAGATGAAAACCTTCAAATAGCTGTTGAAACCAGAGTTACCAATGGAACTCTCGAGGTCTATCTATCGCAACCTATTGCCCGAAAAAAGAAACTAAAAGTCTTTGTTGGGGTTACGGATTCCATTCAAAAAATTGAAGTTAGAGATAATGCTTCCATTCTAGGCGAAAATGAAATACACGCTAAAGACCTAAGCATAATAGCACAAGATAATGCCTCTTTAAAGCTCCGTTTTCGGTTAGACAAACTTACTGCCACTATTGATGATCGTTCTGATGCAAACCTTGAAATAACAGCAAAAGATAATATTATTGTTGCTATGGAACACAATGCCAGTTTAAAACTAAAAACAACCTGCGACAATCTTAGTGTTAATTTGGCCGACTCTTCTTCACTAAAAGCTACGGGTAATTGTAATGAATTAGCCGCTATTTGTAGTGATAATGGAAGCTTTAAGGGCAAGGAATTGCTAACAGACAAAGCTACGATTCAAGCCTCTGACAGAACCGATGTGTATGTCAATGCCTCTAAAAAACTATTTATTAATATTGAAAACAATGCCGAACTCTATATCTATGACAATCCCAAATTAGTCATTGAAAAGTTTACGGACAAAGCTACATTGTTCAAAAAGTAACTATTCTAATTATATGCTACCCAGTGTTCTTATTATTGATTTCGGATCCCAATACACACAACTTATTGCACGTAAGGTAAGAGAGTTAAATGTATACAGTGAAATACGCCCTTTTAACAAATTACCCGATGATTTTACGTCGTATAAAGCTATAATTCTATCCGGTAGCCCCTACTCGGTATATTACTCGAAAGCCCCAAAAATAGATTTACATAAAATTAGAGGAAAACGCCCCCTTTTAGGGGTATGTTATGGGGCACAATATATTGCCCACCACGAGGGTGGTAGCATTGAACCCTCAAAAGTAAGAGAATTTGGACGTGCCAATATAACGAATATTGATCAAAACAATCCTTTGTTTAACGGCATTTCAGAAGGTTCGCAAGTATGGATGAGTCACGGCGATACCATCATGGAACTACCTACCCATTTTAACACCATTGCCAGTACCGAAAAAGTTAAAAATGCAGCCTATAAAATTGATGGTGAAGATACTTATGCTATACAATTTCACCCGGAGGTATATCACAGCACCGATGGGCAAAAATTATTAGATAATTTTTTAACAAAAATAGCTAAGGTTAACAAAGAATGGACTCCTAAGCACCTTGCCGATGAAATTATTCACGATTTAAAAGCACAAATTGGCCAGGACAAAGTAGTTTTAGGTCTATCCGGTGGTGTAGATTCTACAGTTGCTGCTGTACTACTACACAAAGCTATTGACACTCAACTCCACTGTATCTTTGTCAATAACGGTTTGTTACGAAAAAATGAATTTGATATCGTAATGAATCAATATAAAGGAATGGGGCTTCAAGTTCATGGTATCGATGCTTCGGCACGCTTTTTGAATGCCCTAAAAGGACACAAAGACCCGGAAACAAAACGAAAAATAATCGGTAAAGAATTTATAGCAGTGTTTGACGAAGAAGCACATAAAATTAAAGATGTAAAATGGTTAGCTCAAGGCACCATCTACTCCGATGTAGTAGAATCGGCAGTAATTGACGGACCGACAGCTACGATTAAATCACATCATAATGTAGGGGGCTTACCCGAAAAGATGCACTTAAAAGTCATTGAACCACTACGACTACTTTTTAAAGATGAAGTACGGCGTTTAGGTAAAACCTTACATATTAAAGAGGAATTATTACAAAAACATCCTTTTCCAGGGCCAGGACTTGGTATTAGGATACTAGGAGATATTACAGCTGCAAAAGTAGCGCTCTTGCAAGAAGCAGATGCCATATTTATTGATGCTTTAAAAAAATGGGGATTGTACTCTAAAGTTTGGCAAGCCGGGGTTATGTTACTCCCCATACGATCCGTAGGTGTTATGGGTGATGAACGAACCTACGAAAGGGTTGTCGCACTACGTGCTGTTAGTTCTACCGATGCCATGACAGCCGATTGGGTAGACCTTCCCTATCCGTTTTTACAGGAAGTTTCTAGTACTATCATCAATACGGTTCAAGGGATAAACAGAGTGGTTTATGATATTAGCTCAAAGCCTCCGGCAACCATAGAATGGGAATAATAAAATGAAATAGTACAGTTCGTCGATTATTAAGTTAAATTAGTATATTTGTGATTAAGATTTTTAAAATGAAAAGAATACTCCTCCTTATCGGCCTATTTGTTATGATAGGACAAACTCCGGTTTTTGCTCAGAATGCTAAAAAATACACCACCTATATTGTAAAATCAGGAGAAAGCTTAAAAAGTATTGCCAAAAAAATAGGATGTAAAGTAAAAGAAATAAAAAACTTAAATCCTGATGTAGACAAAAAGCCTCGTGTTAATACCACTTTAGTTGTTCCAAATAAAAATTTTGGAAAAGTTCGTGTTACACATCATACAAATCCTACCGAAAAAGTACAGGTACACAAGGTAAAACAAGGCGATACTTATTTTGGTATTGCTAAAAAATATAATGTTACTATACAATCCATAAAGGATGCAAACCCCGGAGTTGTTAAGGACGGATTACACCCCGGACAGCAAATACGTATTCCTAACAAAAGTGAATTTACCCTACAACCTGAAGCGGGTAAAGTGGTGTTTTATAAAGTAGAAAAAGGAGATACCAAATGGCGTATTGCAACCATGCATAAAATTACGGTAGCCGAGTTAGAACGTATCAATCCGGATCTAAAGGGCGAACTAAAAGAAAATGACAATATTTGGGTACCTGCACCAAAAGAAGCTCCAGATGAAGTAAAAAACACCTTTAAACAAGAACAAGATAGCATTCATATCTATCATTTGGTTAAACAAGGTGAAGGCCTCTTTAGGATTGCGGTAATGTACGACACTACGCAAGACGAAATTAAAAAATTAAACCCGGAAGCCACAAAAAAATTAAGACCCGGGATGCTACTTAAGATACCCGGCAAAAAAAAAAATAAATTTTTAGTCCACGAAGTCGTAAAAGGAGATACGTACTACAGTCTAACCCGTACCTACGACATTAGCAAGAAAGACTTGCTTCGATTAAATCCGGAATTAACTGAAGGCTTACAAGTTGGTTTACTTATTAAAATTAAAGAAATCCCTAATCCTGATGCCTCTCTTTTAAAAGACAGTATTACTCCTGATAAGACCCTTTATATTAGTTTTTTAATGCCTTTAATGGATGATGTTCGTATTGATTTAGAAGCCAACAACAGTAGCACACGGCTTCGGAATATTTGTACTGATTTTTATATGGGGGCAAAATTAGCTATTGATAGCCTAGAAAAAAGAGGGCTGGCTATAAATTATCATTTTTATGACACTAAAAATGATATAACACAGATATACAAATTGTTACAGCTAGAAGATATCAAAAATTCTGATGCCATAATTGGCCCTTTTTTCTTTGAGAATGCACAGAAGATTGCAGGAGAGTTGAGAGATATGCCGATAATTACGCCCTTATATTCCAAAAAACAAGAGATTGATCATCATAAAAACCTTATTAAATCAGTTGAGAAAGATGAATTATTAGACGGACTTATGGCTTATCTCAAAACACATTATAAACATCAAAAAGTAATTATAGCTACTGACGATACTAAAGAAAACATTGCATCCGGAATACGTATCGGTAATTTTTTAAAAGCACAAGATAGCCTTTGCAACCTACAATATATAAAACCTATTCATAACAAAAAACATCCGGAAGATATTTATATGGATAAGGAGGAATTAGAGAAAAGTATTACCGAAGGGGAAAAAACTTGGGTTATTTTACTTAGCGATAAGCGTGTAATTACGTCAGACCTTGTTAATTCGTATGGTGTACTAGCCCATGACAATCCCATTCGATTATTTACCACCAAAGAATTTGAGGATTTTGGCTATTTAGATTATCATTATTTAGGGGCCTTAGATTGGACATTCCCTTCTGCTCAATTTAATCTCTTAAACACAGAGGCAAACCATATTTTTATAGAGAAATATAAGAAATTAAATCACGCATTACCCAGTAACTTTTCTTATAACGGATATGATATTACTTATGATATGCTCATTCGTTTATCAGGTTACGACAATATTATTGAGGGTTTGGAAGCTGGAAAATCAAACCGATTATCAAGACAATTTAATTATATAAAAACCAAGAAAGGCGATTATAGAAATAAAGGTGTATTACTGGTACATTTCAATAAAGATTTAAATTTTGACATTGCCGAATAGCTATATTTCAACTAAAATAGTACTGTAAAATTAGTTTTAGTTCCATAATTATCGTATTTTTGTCCTTATTAATTCTGATTTTTTGCTATGAAAATCATATTAGTTATCCTAGAACACCGACAAGATACGCATATAGGTATCTCTTTTGAGTACCATTATGAATTTAAAAATTATTTAAAAAAATTTGAGGGATGCCGATGGTCTGCCACACATAAAATATTTTATATACCATATGGTGTAATCAATTTTCAAAAGTTAGTCTCTTATTTACTGGCCTATCCTGTGACAATTGATGATACTGCAGTCGTTAACTATATTGAAAAAGAAAGAATTGAACAGAAATTTATTCAAAAATACGATACTATAATAACATCTTTTGGTAAGTGGATGGCTCAGCAACGTTATTCGGACAACACGATTACTTCGTACACCAGTTTAATCAAAGTTTTTCTACGGCATTATGAGAATAAAAATTTAGATGAGATTGTTGAAAAGGATATCATACGTTTTAATCAAAACTATATATTGAAGCAAGGTTTTTCAAGTACTTTTCAGAATCAAATGATTAGTGCACTTAAACTCTTCTATCAAAAGTATCAAAACAAAAATTTGGATTTGGCTCATTTAGAACGTCCCAGGAGAGGTAGAAAGTTACCTGAAGTTTTAAGTATAAAAGAAGTTGAGGATTTGCTAAACGCCACGCATAACATCAAACACAAAATGTTACTCAGCATTATATATTCTGCCGGTTTACGAATAGGTGAGGCTTTACAATTGACCTTAAATGATATTGATTCACATCGTATGTTAATTCGGATAGAGAACGCTAAAGGAAAGAAAGATCGATATGTGCCTTTATCTCCAAAATTATTAGTATTACTACGAGAATACTATAAACTGGACAAGCCTAAACAGTATTTATTTGAAGGTCGGTTTGGAGGACCATACACACAAAGTAGTTCCAGATCTATATTGAGACAAGCTTTGGGTAAGACTAAAATTACAAAGCGAGTTACGTTACATACCTTGCGTCATAGTTATGCCACTCATTTATTAGAATCCGGTACAGACATACGGTATATACAAGAATTATTAGGGCATAATAGTCCTAAGACTACGATGATTTACACCCATGTGAGTAGCAGTAATTTAAAAAACATAAAAAGTCCTTTTGATAAATTAAAAATATAAACTAACTTTGGAAAATATAAACACTCTCTACCTATAGATTACCACCCAAATGGGTTGTATATAAGCAATAGGACTGAGGGTATAAACAAGTTGTAGCGTATAGCATTAGATGTTTTGTTCAAGGTTCCAAATCCAAGTTCTTTTTTTAAATTTCGTTTTTAAGGATGAAAGTGGAGAATCTGAATA
>JANTFW010000036.1 GCA_024763245.1 Flavobacteriaceae bacterium
TAGTCATTTTTTCTTTTTTATCCATTTCCGTCACCAAGCACTAAATTAATAACCGATTTTTTAGGAAGTTTATCTCCTTTCTCTATTTTTTCTCCCTTATATTTTAAACCTCGAACAACATTTTTTCCTCTATCTGGGATATAAGTAGGCTTATTGCCTATTTTAAAACCTACGGCCCGTAGTGTAGATTCAACATTACGTTTTGTTTTACCAAAGAAATCAGGGATACTTACCGATCGATAACCGGAAGGATTAAGGGTTAAATAGATTTTACGATTTTCTTTGACAATATCTCCAGGTTCAGGATTTTGTCGAATTACTGATTTTTTGGGATAATCCGGATTATAACTGGCCGAATCAATAACAACATAACGCAAATCCATCTCTTGTAGAATGGCCGATACTTCAGAAATAGGTTGTTTGGACAAATCTGGAACTTCTATTTTTTGATTGTGATGGGTTGTAATTTGTAACCATTGGAATAGAATAAAGACTAAAAGTCCTATACCAATTATGGCAATAACTATTTGTTTCCAAAAGGTTTTGCTGAAAAGAAATTTTACTAAATCCATTTGTTTTGAGTTTGGACAAAGATACGTAATTCATAAGATTAACGATTTATTCAAGTCAAATGTTGTATAGTAGCGATTTTTTGTAGTTTTGTAATGCAAATTTTAGATTAAAATGAAGATAAAAGTAGCTGTTGTAATGGGAGGATATTCTTCTGAATATGCAATTTCTATCAAAAGTGGGCAAGTGGTCTGTCAATATCTACCTAGGGATAAATACGAGGTTTATGCGGTACATATTTTAAAAGATAGATGGGTAATGGTAGATGATAATGAGAAGGAATTTCCTATTGATAAATCGGACTTTTCTGTGATGATTGATGCCCACAAAGTCCAGTTTGACGTTGTTTTTAATGCCATTCACGGGCATCCCGGTGAAGATGGTGTATTGATTGCCTATTTTGAACTATTAGGAATTCCATACACTTCGGATTCCTCTTATCAAATGGCATTGACTTTTAACAAAAGAGACACGCTTAGTGTCTTGACCCCTTACGGAATACCTCATGCTACATCCTTTTATATCAATAAGGGAGATGTTATAGATACAGCTGCTATTGTTAAAAAAGTGGGTTTACCCTGTTTTGTCAAAGCCAATAGAGCCGGTTCTAGCTATGGTATATCAAAGGTGTATAAGGAATCTGCACTACGTGATGCCATCGAAAAATCATTTGCAGAAGATGATGAAATTCTAATTGAAGAATTTTTGAATGGGAAGGAAGTTTCGGTAGGTGTAATTACATATCAAAATAAAATACGGGTTTTACCTATCACTGAAATTGTATCAGAGAATGATTATTTCGATTTTGAAGCCAAATATTTAGGAAAATCTCAGGAAATTACACCGGCTCGATTAACAGAGGAACAAGAACAATTAGTAAGCACCTTAGCAGAAAAGGTCTATAAAAAGTTACGACTCAAAGGTTTTTCCAGAGCTGAATATATTTTTAAAAACGGGATACCCCATTTTTTAGAAATAAATATGGTTCCCGGTCTGACGGCGGAAAGTCTCCTGCCACAACAGGCAAAAGCAGCCGGAATATCCTTATCAAAATTATTTGATAATGCACTATCTGTAGCCTTAGAGTCTGATAAATAGAGTACAAAAACTTTAAAAATGAAACGAGCTATTTTTCCGGGTTCTTTTGATCCCATCACCTTAGGACACGTTGATGTTATTAATAGAGCTATCGACCTTTTTGATGAAATTGTGATTGCCATTGGAATTAATACTGACAAACAGTATTTATTTAGTTTAGAAGCACGATTAGCCTTTATTAAAGATACTTTTAAGCAAACAGATAAAATAAGAGTTACCACCTATGAGGGATTAACCATTAACTATTGTAAAGAAATACAGGCAGATTATATACTGAGAGGTTTACGAAATCCGGCAGATTTTGAATTCGAGAAAGCTATTGCTCAGACCAACAGAAATTTATCGAATATAGAAACCGTTTTCTTGTTAACCAGTGCAAATACTGCCTATATAAGCTCCAGTATTGTACGTGATGTCTATAGAAATAAAGGTGACATATCGTCTTTAGTGCCAAAATCGGTAGCAAAATTTAGATTGGAATAATTATTGTTAGATAGATTGTATAAAAACCTGTACTTTTGTAGGCTATTCATTGCAATAATTTTCTATAAAATGTTAAGGAAGAATAGCATAGAATTCAATAAATGGGGATGACCGGTTTTGACAGCGAGGTCAGACAGGTTGTAAGCATGCCGAGTAATGAAAATACACTCGTTAATCTTTTTTTCAACTTTTAAACGGCGAATCTAATTACGCTTTAGCTGCTTAATCTGAATTATAGTAAGATTTCAAGCGATTTCCTACAAGGTAGGAAGGCTAAATGTCTCTTAAGAGCCTTGGTTTACGGCGATTAGTTTAGAGGCATCGTAAAAGTAAACATAGGAGTAAAAGTGTTTCGATTTTATTCCGAAATTTAAGAAACTAAGTTTTAAGTGGGCGGTTTTTGGTCAGCTTAGAGTCGAAAATTAATCAAAAACTAAGCATGTAGAAGGCAAGTTGGTTGCTCGTTTGGACGAGGGTTCGATTCCCTCCATCTCCACTGCTAATCCACAATTGGTTTTACTATTCCTTTTGTGGGTTTTTGTTTAACGGTAGAGAATACATAGATTTTTGGTGTTGATATTCTACTTTTAGTTTTGTCGTATGCGAATAGGAATGATTTTGGATAAGACCTTTCCTCCGGATCCTCGGGTGGAAAATGAAGCTTTAACTTTAGTTCAAGAAGGACACCAAGTCTTTTTATTTGCATTGACTTATGATGCCGACGCCACTACTGAGGAAACGTATAAAAATATCATAGTAAAACGCTATAAATTCAATAGGCTAACCTATAAACTTTCTGCTCTAGCCTATACTGTGCCTCTCTATAAAATGATACTGGCTCCTAAAATAAAAGCTTTTTTTACTTCCTATGCTATTGATGTACTCCATATTCACGATATGCGTATTGCCGGTACGGTTTTTAGTATCAATAAAAAATGGAATCTGCCAGTAGTTCTCGATTTACACGATAATTACCCCGAAGTTATGAAAGCGTATCCTCACCTTAATAAATTTCCGGGGAAGCAGCTTATTTCTCCAAAAATTTGGCGGCAAAAAGAACAGTTTTTTATAGAGAAAGCTGATAGAATTATTACAGTTTCTCCGGAGTTTGTAAACAGTATTAAAAACAGACTTATTGCGCATCACGAAAAAGTTTTTTTGGTGCCTAATACAGTTCGTAAAGAGTTTTATACACAATTTCAACTTATGCCTTCTGTGATAGAAAGATTTAAGAAGAATTTTGTGCTACTCTATATAGGAGATACCGGTTTGCGCAGAGGATTGGAGTTTGCTATTAGGGCTTTACCTGATTTGGCTAAAAAAATTCCAAATATCAAGCTGGTCATTGTAGGAACAAGCAGTGCAGATAAAACCTTACAACAGCTTGTTACAGGATTACAAGTAGGCAAGTATGTCAGTTTCGAAGGTTGGCAGCCACCTGCTACTTTTCCATCCTATATCAAAGCGGCAGCTATTGGTATTTCACCTTTAATAAGGAGCAAACAACACGATATGGCTTATGCCAATAAGCTTTTTCAATATATGAGTTTAGGTTTACCAGTCTTGGTTAGTGAGGCCACGGCACAAAAGAGAATTGTAGAAAAGAATCATTGTGGGTGGATTCATAAAGATAAAGATTCTTCTAACTTTGCAACAAAAGTAATCGAAGCTTATACTGATAATGGAACCTATCGCAATTTTGCTAAAAATGCAGCTGATTTTGTCCATAATAACTATAACTGGGAGGTAACAGCAAAAAAATTAGTGTGCTTATATAATGAATTAGAAAAAAAATGAAAGTATTAATTATAACTTACTATTGGCCACCTGCCGGAGGAAGTGGTGTGCAACGATGGTTGTATTTTGTGAAATACCTTCGAAATTTTGGTATAGAACCCATTGTATTTACGGTAGAAAATCCGGATTATCCCATTCTCGATACCGAGTTGATTGCACAAGTGCCGGACAATATAGAGATCATTACCCAAAAGATATGGGAGCCGGGAAACTTATTTTCAAAGCATTCTAAAAAACTAGCTGCCGGTTTTTTGCAAGAAAAGCCTACTTTAAAACAAAAATTAATTAGATATGTTCGAGCCAATTACTTTATACCGGATGCTCGTAAATTTTGGATTCATTCATCATCACGTATATTGAAAAAGTATCTAAAGACTAATCCGGTAGATTGGATTATTTCTACAGGACCACCACATTCCGTCCATTTAATTGCTAAGAATTTACATAATAAAACGGGAATTAAATGGCTGGCTGATTTTAGAGACCCCTGGACTAATATTGATTATTTTCATCAATTACCCTTATCAAAAGCCAGTATTAGAAAACACAAAGAATTAGAAAAAGAAGTGCTTCAACAAGCCACAGAAGTAGTTGTTGTAAGTGATGAAATGGCCAAAGAATATAGACAAATAACAAGCAATTGTCATGTAATCAGTAATGGTTTTGATGGTGAAATTGGAATCAAGCAGCAATTGGATAAACCCTTTACGCTTACACATATTGGCTTGTTAAATGCTGATAGAAATCCACATATTTTTTGGAAAGCCTTACGTGAATTAATCGATGAACAGGAGGAATTTGAAATGCAAGTACAGATTAATCTAGTAGGTAAAATTGCTGATGAGGTAAAGCGATCTATCCGAAAATATGATTTAGAAAAATATATCAATTATACTAGCTATGTATCGTATAAAGCTGTGGAACAACTTCAAAATAAAAGTCAAGTATTATTGTTGTTTGTCAACAAAGTTCCCTTTGCTAAAGGAATTGTTACCGGTAAGGTTTTTGAGTATTTACGTGCGAAACGTCCTATTCTTGCTATAGGCCCTGACAATGGCGATTTAGCTAAAATTATTACGAATACAAAATCAGGATTTATTAGTAATTTTGATGATACAGAAGGTCTAAAGAAGCAGATCGATACTTTGTTTAAATGGTATTTAGATAAGGACTTACAGGTGAAATCTGTGGGGATTGAAAAATACCATCGGAAAAATCTCACAGCGGAATTGGCAAAACTACTTAAAAAATAGCTAAATTTGCAACCTAAAATAAGGGTTTAATAAATAGAATTATGTTTCATAAAAATATAAAATTAGTAATTGCTGCTTTGATAACGGCTTGGTCTGTCTATGAATTTTCGTTAGGACATATAATGAATGGAATTAGTATTCTGTTACTGGCCGGACTTTTTGTATTCTTCTATTTTAAAAATGAAATTTTGCTTTTGGTTTTTTTAAAACTAAGGAAACAAGATTTTCCGGGAGCTTCCAGATTATTGGATAAGATTAAAAACCCCAGTACTGCATTGACTCAAAAGCAAGAAGGGTATTACAATTTGATGCGTGGCATAATGACCTCACAGACGAACTTGACACAATCGGAGAAATTCTTTAAAAAAGCGATAAAATTAGGATTGTCCATGGATCATGATTTAGCCATGGCTAAGCTACAATTAGCTGGTATAGCCTTAACTAAAAGGCGTAAAAGAGAAGCGACTAGTTTAATAACTGAGGCTAAAAAGCTGGATAAGCACAATATGTTGGCTGATCAGATTAAGCAACTAAAAATGCAGATGAAAAAGATCTAGTATTATCCGTGTTCTACGAATCGAATAGATCTATAATTCTTTCCAATGCCATTCCTCTAGAACCTTTTATTAGAAGTTTGGTGTTATGAAAAGATTTTTTGTTGAATACAGATTTAAATTCATTGAAATCTTTGTACTGAATAGCATTTTCTAAATGTAGTGCACCAAAATACTCTCCTATAAGAATAACTTTCTCAAATCCGGATGTAAGAGCAAGTTTTGCAATTTCACGATGTTCGTAGATAGTACTTTCTCCCAGTTCAAACATATCTCCCAGAATAACGATCTTATGCTTTGATGTATTTTTTTTAAAATTTTCCAAGGCTGCTATCATACTTGTAGGATTCGCATTATAGGCATCTAGGATAATAGATACGCTATCTTTCGTTATGATTTGTGAGCGTTTATTGGTTGGAATATACGATGTAATTCCTTTTTTAATATCTGTTTTAGGAACCTTAAAAAAAGCGCCGATTTCTATAGCAGCAACAATATTTTGAAAATTGTATGTTCCGATTAAATTACTTTTAATTTTTAGTCCTTGCCAATCTACGTGTATTTTATCTTTAGTGTTCAATAATTTAATATCCTTGCCAATTAGTACTCTTTTTTGTTCCCGAGTTTGATGAATTTGATCCTGATCTTTAGTGTTGACAAATGCAAGACCGTTAGTATTCTTTAAATAGGAGTAAAGTTCCGATTTTGCCTTTATTACCCCTTTCAAAGATCCAAAGCCTTCAAGATGTGCTTTGCCAAAATTTGTAATATAACCATAATTGGGTTCGGCTATGTTACAGAGCAACTCAATTTCGTGAAAGTGGTTAGCACCCATCTCAATAATTCCTATTTCTGTTTGCTCTGTCATAGAGAGTAGGGTAAGCGGAACCCCAATATGATTGTTTAAATTACCAATAGTAGCTGTTGTGTTATATTTTTGTGATAAAACAGCATACAGGAGTTCTTTAGTGGTTGTTTTACCATTACTTCCTGTTAATGCTAAAATGGGAACAGCTAGTTGATTTCTATGATATCGAGCTAATTCCTGTAAGGTTTGTAAGGCATCATCGACCAGAATATAACAATCCTCTTTTTGATAATATTCTTCTTCATCAACAATAACATATTTAGCTCCTTTATCAAGGGCTTCCTCAGCAAAAGCATTGGCGTTAAAATTATCACCTTTTAGGGCGAAAAATAATGAATTAGGTTTGATGTTTCTAGTGTCAGTACTAATACCGGAACTGGATAGAAACTTTTGATAAATTGCTGAAATCGTCATTGTATAAAGATATAAAAAAAACCTGTTTTTATCAAAAACAGGTTTTTAAAGATATTAAAAATTTTTTATTTTTTTGGCTTAGAAGGATAAGGACTTCTACGCCCGTTCTTCATAGGACCTAGTCTATCCATAGCACATCTAAAGCCTATGTAGTTGGTAGCAGAGTATTGTGGTAGATAGCGTCTTTGTGCTGGGTCTAGCCAATATTCTCTATCTTTCCAAGAACCACCTTTATAAACTCGAGTTTTGTCACTAACAAGTGTTCTACGTGTTTTTTCATCATATATTTGACGACGCATACCACCTTCACCAATTTCTTTAGGAATTATGGGGTGATTGTACATACGAGGTTTGGCATCTAGTTCTTCTTCATCTTTTTCGTAATATTTAGTAGAGGCTAGATCACCATCCTTATAATTTACATTATAGGCTTTTTCGTAATTGTTACGCATAAAAGCATCACGTTTTGTAATCGGTACATAGATAATATTACCGGGTTGGTCAGCTGGAACAATTTTACCATTATCAAGGGTATCGTAGTCAATAGTTGTGTAGTCGGCAACAACTACTTTTCCTTCTCTGTCAATTTTTGGTTTAGAGAACACATTACCACGATAGTAATTGAAATCGTTGGCTTCTGTATCAATAATAGGTCGGTATACATCGGCAACCCATTCGGCTACATTTCCTGCCATATCATACAGACCAAATTCATTTGGAGGATAAGATTTTACAGCTATGGTAATGTCAGCACCATCGTTACTCCAACCGGAGACACCACTATAATCTCCTTTCCCGAGTTTAAAGTTTGCTAATTGATCGCCTCTGTGCTTGTTCGATTTATCACGAGTATAACGACCGTTCCAAGGGAATTTTTTACGACCTCTTATATTATTATATTCTCTATTTTCAGCCAATGCCTTGGCAGCAAACTCCCACTCTGTTTCTGTAGGAAGTCTAAACTTTGGCATTAACATTCCATCGGAAGTTTTAACGTGTCTACCTTGAAAAGCACCTCTTTGAGGTCTGGCTTGTCCTCTTTTTCTAGGTTGTTTGTCAGGCAATCCTCTTTTGTAGATAGTAGAGTCACCATCAAACATGTAATTAGGATTTAATAGATAAGTATCAGTTACAAAGTGGTCTTTACCTTCAACGCGTAGCGAATCCATGGTAAAGAGGTTTTTAAGTACACCTTTGTCCATTAATATTTTTTCGTTGACACGGTCTGTACGCCACTTGCAGTAGTCAGTAGCCTGTACCCAACTTACACCAACTACAGGATAGTCTGCGTAGGCAGGATGACGCAAGTAGGTTTCGGTTAATGATTCATTAAAACCTAAGCGATCTCTCCACACCAAAGTATCGGGAAGAGCAGATTCATAGATGTACTTATAATTCTCGTTATTTGGAGGGAAAACCTTTTCTAGCCATTCCAAATAAAAGATATACTCTTGATTGGTTACTTCGGTTTCGTCCATATAAAAAGAACGAACTTGCTGTTTTTGAGGTGTTGTATTCCAATCGAACATTACATCATCTTGTACATGTCCCATTGTAAAGGATCCACCTTCTACTAAAACCATGCCTGGGGGGGTTTTTTGACCTTTGTACTGCTTAGAGGTTGAAAATCCGCCGGCTGCTTTGTCCTTTGAGCTCCAGCCGGTGAGTGAGGCATTGTTTGATTTACCACCACAACTAACTAAACTAATTCCAGTTACTGCAAGTACAGTCAATTTTAAAAGAAATTTCATCATACTATAAATAGATATTTTGAGCCGTGCAATTTACAATATTTCTTATTTAATGCAAGGATTTTGTAAATTTTATATTTGTGTATATTAGTATCCATTTAACGTAGTAGAATCTTGTTTAGTATATTCGCGAACATAATGTTGCTTTTTTTATTAAGATTTATACTATTTACCAGAGTAAATCGTTAGGCTTTACATAATAGATTGGTCTCGGCATTTCTATAGTTTAGTTACAAGTATGATGTTTTTTCTAATATCTTTGCCTGATGTTTAATTGAGGAGATGGTGCTTATTATGAGTGTGAAAATTTTTATTTATGGAGGAACGACTACTAATGAGTCACAATTACGCATCAATAAAAAAATAAATTTAGATAGATGAAATATTTTTTGTTCGTTAGTTTATTCTTATCGTCAATTTTAGTACAGGCTCAAAAAATCGAGTCCAAAGTAATAAAGTTGACTTGGGAACCCGAAAAAATAGTTCATATTAAAAATAATCAGGTTTGGAAAATGCCCTTAGTGAAAGCTAATGTAGCCGATTTAGACCGAATGCTACCTACCTTTTTTACAAAATGGCCCGTAGTTTCAAAGGCTACAGTAAAAAGTTATGAGATTACTAATGTTAGGTATGCTGATATTTCTGATAAGCAACTACTAGATATTAATCCCCTAGCAATACCAAAAACCTTAGAGTCAAACTTGCAAATTGTCTCTACGAGGAATTCATATAAAGCGGTTTTTAACATGATTCCTCTAGTAAAAATCGGAAATCAAATTAAGCAGGTAATTTCATTTGAGATACGCTATAGTTTACAATCTAAGGCTAGTAGTAATCGACAAGTATCCTATGTTACGCACTCTGTGTTATCAAACGGCGATTGGTACAAAATAAGTGTGGATACGACAGGAATTTATAGAATAAACCGTACTTTTTTAGAAAATTTAGGTCTTAGTCTAAGTGGGGTAAATCCTAAAAACATTGCCATTTATGGTAATGGAGGGCAATTATTACCTTATAGAATTGGTGATTTTAGATACGACGATCTTCAAGAAAATGCTATCTATATTGACGGGGAGGATGACGGTAGTTTCGATGCCAACGATTATATTCTTTTCTACGCGAAAGGGCCTGATAATTGGGTGCATAACAACACCTTGAATAGCATAAAACACCAAAAAAATATTTATACGGATAAGGCCTATTACTTTATCCATGTAAAAGATGATTTGGGAAAAAGGGTGACCGAGGCAACACCTGTAACAGGAACTCCTTCTCAAACCTACATCAATTTTGATGATTATGTGGTTCACGAAATCGAACAAAAAAATCTTTTTGAAGCGGGACAACAATGGCTAGGAGAGGCTTTCGACATCTTAGACAATCAAACCATTACAATGTATTTTGATGCTATTGACACAGCTGTACCCCTTACCATAAAAACTAGAGCTGTGGCCTCTTCATCAGTTAGTACTAACCTTGCCGTAAAAATTGAGGGGCAACCTCTTTATGATTTACCGTTTTTACCTGTTTCTAATTACACATTGGCAAGGTCGGTTTCATCCGTTGAAAGTGTTTCAGTATCCAATTCAAGTATTTCCCTACAGCTTCAATATGATAATGGCGGTAATCCCGCATCGGAGTGTTATTTAGACTATATAGAACTTATAGGAAAAAAACGGTTGGTTGTCTCAGACAAACAGTTCTCATTTCGTAATTTCGATCAGTTAACCGCTACCGGACCTGTTGCTTTTTCTCTTGAAAACACTACAGATAGTAATACGATTTGGGATGTTACCGATTACCTGAATCCTAAAAGAATACTAAACCAGGCTTCCGGAACCACTTTTAATTTTACGGCAGAAACAGGTGCACTCCATGAATATATAGTGTTGAATAATCAAGATTATTTTACCCCAACCAAAGTGGATAAAATTAATAATCAGGATTTACATAGTTTAACCAATGTAGATTATGTTATTATTACCAAAGAATTTTTGACTAATGAGGCCGAGCCCTTAGCGCAATACCACAGAACACATAATAATTTGAATGTGCAAATAGTACCACTAAACCAAATTTATAATGAATTTGGATCCGGTGCTCCTGATATTACGGCAATACGTGACTTTGTTAAATTTTTATACGATAACTCATCGCCACATTTACAGTATGTATTATTGTTTGGTGATGCCAGTTTCGATTTTAAAGGCATTCATTACGATCAGGGTGTTGTCCCAGCCTTTGAATCGTATAAGAGTTTTAATATGACAAGTTCTTTTGTAACTGACGATTTTTTTGCCATTGTAAGTGATGATAATGAAGGAGATCTAGATAGTTATAGTGCGGCAACACAAGATGTAGCCATAGCTCGACTTCCTGTTAATACGATTGGGGAAGCTCATGATGTTATTAGTAAAGTATTGCATTATTATGACGAAGCTTCTTATGGCGATTGGCGAAATCAAATAACACTTCTTGCCGATGATATTGATCTTATTTCAGATGCACAACTAGAATTTGACCAAGAGGTAATTGCAGATCAAATAAAAGCTAACAAACCACTACTCAATATTAAAAAAATATATGCAGATGCCTTTCCACAAGTTATTTCTTCCGGTGGTTCAAGATATCCGGAGGTTAATACAGCTTTGGGAAATGCCATTGAAAGAGGCGTGTTAGTGGCGGACTATTTTGGTCATGGTGGCGAAGATGGTTTGGCTCTTGAACGTATATTAGAGACTTCTGAGATTGAAGCGTGGAATAATATCAATACGCTTCCTCTATTTGTGGTGGTTTCATGTGAGTTTGCAAGATTTGATAATCCGCTTCGTCCTAATACGGCAGGCGAACTGGTCATGAGAAATGCACATGGCGGTGCGGCACATCATATTGCGACTGCTAGAGAAATATCCATAGATGTTGGTTATACCATCAACAGAGAAATAATGCCTTTACTTTTAGAATATAATAACGAAAATAAGAGCATTTCAGAAAACTTAAGATTGGTTAAAAATCAAATGGGAACGAGTGAACGTTTCTTTGTCTTTTCTTTGGGTGATCCGGCAATGCGTTTAGCCATTCCTAAACCGGATATCAAACTCACTCATATGAATGGAGTAGCACTTACCCAATCTATAGACACAATTCGTGCCTTATCTCACGTTTCATTTGATGGAATGGTAACCCATGCCAATGGTAGTGTAGATACGGATTTTAATGGAGAGCTTTCGGTAACTATTTATGATAAACCCTCAGACAAAGAAACGCTAAACAATGATGGTGTGGGTAGTGTCATGGTCTTTGATACACAAGAAAGTAAAATTTTTAGAGGAAGCGCAAGCGTATTAAATGGGCTGTTTAGTTTTGATTTTGTGGCACCTAGAGATATTCGTATTGCCTATGGTAAAGGAAAATTAAGTTTTTACGCAGATAATAATACCATTGACAAGGGTGGGTATAATCTAGATGTTACTATTGGAGGGATTAATGAAGATGCTCCGGAAGACAACCAGGGTCCACAATTACGACTTTATATGAATGATGAGTCATTTATAGATGGTGGCACAACTAACCAATCGCCTTTATTTTTAGCCTTTTTTGAAGATGAAAATGGAATTAATACGTCCTTGACTTCTGTGGATCACGATATTGTAGCTACGCTAGATGGTGATCAAGCCAATCAAATTATTCTCAATGATTATTATACCACAGAACTAGATGATTATACCAAGGGAAGTTTAGCATACAGACTGCGGAATTTAGCGGTAGGCTTGCATACCATACACCTTAAAGCATACGACACATACAATAATCCGGCAGAAGCATCGTTAAACTTTGTGGTGTTAGATGATGCTAAATTGGTATTAGAACATGTGCTTAATTATCCCAATCCTTTTGTTAACTATACAGAATTTTGGTTTAATCACAACAAACCCAATGAGCCTTTAGAGGTGCAGTTGCAAATTTTTACCGTTTCAGGTAAATTAGTGAGGACTATTAATCAAGTAGTACAAAATTCAGGAGGATTATCTAGGGAGATTCATTGGGATGGATTAGACGATTTTGGACAAAAAATAGGTAAAGGGGTATATGTATATAAACTTGAAGTTAAAGCCACAATATCGGGTTTGAAAGCAAAAAAATATGAAAAATTGGTTATTCTTCAATAAAATTGTAGATATTTGACGGGCTAATCCGTTTTTTGAATTATAATTTTGAAAAATAATTACGAATACCTAAATAAAAACTAGATTAATACGAATTGAAAATGCGAGATAAAATAATACTCTTTGCCATGACTTTCTTAATGGCAACTCCAATACTAAATGCGCAGGATGATATCAATGCCATCACAACGGCCGCACCCTTTTTGTTAATCACTCCGGATGGTAGAGCAGGAGGAATGGGTGATGTTGGTGTGGCAACCAGCCCCGATTTTAATGCACAACATCACAATCCCGCCAAAGCAGCTTTTAGCGATACACAGTTTGCCGTAGGAATTAATTTTACGCCTTGGATGCGAGAATTGGTTAACGATGTGTACCTGGGTGGTATTTCTGTGAGTAATAAACTAAATGAACGTAGTGCTTGGGCAGCTAGTTTTAAATATTTTACTCTTGGTGAAATTCAGCTAACCGATATTAATGGAGAGCCAATAACAAAGGAAAAACCCAATGAATTGGCTATTGATGGTACGTATGCGCTTAAACTGAGTGAATCCTTTAGTATGGGGGTTACCTTACGTTATATTCGCTCTGATTTTGCACTAAAAGTTCAGAACTCCGAATTACGTGCCGTAAATTCTTTTGGTGTTGATATTTCTGGATACTATGAATCTGAAGAGGCCAATTACGGTGATTTTAATGGCGTTTTTAGAGGTGGATTTAATATATCTAATATTGGGCCAAAAGTGTCTTATGTCGATGGAGGTAAAGAAAATTTTATACCTACAAACTTACGATTAGGCGGTGGTTTTGATTTTATTTTTGATGATTATAATAAAGTTGGACTAACTCTAGAAACATCAAAGTTATTAGTACCTACACCACCAAATGATTTTGATAATTCCGTAGGTTTTGCCGAAGGAATTTTTTCTTCTTTTAGTGATGCTCCCGGTGGATTTAGTGAGGAAATGAAAGAGTTTACTTGGGCGATAGGAGCAGAATATTTATACAATGAATCTTTTGCCTTACGAACCGGATATTTTCACGAAAGTAAAATAAAAGGAGCACGCCAATTCTTTACCTTAGGAGCAGGTTTTAAATTTAAATCAACCAATATAGATATCTCGTATTTATTTAATGCTTCCGATATCAATAATCCGCTTGAAAACACCTTGCGCTTTTCGCTGGGTTTCAACTTAGGGGATTCGTATGATTATTAAATCATTTCTCTGTGAAAGAACAACATTTAAAGACACCGTTTACAACTTATAGTTCACAAAGTGAATTACCGGAAGACGTTATTAGATTAGTTGAAAAAGCAAAAGAAGCCATAAGTACGGCTTATGCTCCTTATTCTCATTTTCATGTAGGTGCTGCCGTTCTGTTAGCTAATGGAAAAATAGTAGTTGGTAACAATCAAGAAAATGCGGCCTATCCCTCTGGAATGTGTGCAGAACGTGTAGCTATTTGGAGTGCTGCTTCAAGGTATCCTGATGAAATTGTAAAAAAAATAGTAATTACGGTTAAATCTTCTTTAAAACAAGTCAATAAGCCTGTTGCACCTTGTGGTGCTTGCAGACAGACCTTGTTGGAATATGAAGTAAAACAGAAAGAACCCATTGAAATATACTTTATGGGAGAGACCGGTATAGTTATACAATCTCATTCTTTAAGCGATTTATTACCCTTTGCTTTTGACCAATCCTATCTATAAACGAATCTATTTAAGTAAGATTATTGTGGATTAAATTTGGCTACTTTAGAAAAAGATGTACTTTCGTAGCTTAAATTTTTTCTAATTATGCCTATAAATACCGTAATTACAGGAACAGGAAGCTACATTCCGAGTATCGTAAAAAAGAATGCTGATTTCTTAGGAAACACTTTCCTCAATGAGGATGGAACCCATTTTGAATATGATTCAGCAACTATTATTGAGAAGTTTAAAGCCATAACGGGTATAGAGGAGCGACGCTATGCAACAGATGATTTAAATTCTTCCGATTTAGGTCACTTAGCCGCTGAAGAGGCGATAAAAGATGCCGGAATTGATCGTGAAACGATTGATTATATTATTGTGGCACACAATTTTGGCGATGTAAAAAGAACGGCTATTCAGAGTGATATTTTACCCAGTTTAGCTTCCAGAGTAAAACATAAATTGGGAATCAAAAATCCCAATTGTGTTGCCTATGACATTCTGTTTGGTTGTCCCGGCTGGGTAGAAGGAATGGTACAAGCCCATGCCTTTATTAAAGCGGGTATGGCAAAAAAAGTGTTAGTAATAGGATCAGAAACACTTTCTAGAGTGGTAGATCCGCACGATAGAGATGCTATGATTTATTCTGATGGTGCTGGAGCAACTGTTGTTGAGGCTCTAGAAGAACCTGTAAAAAGAGGAATTCTAAGTACGGCAACTCGTACAGATACTTACGATGAGGCTTATTACCTTTTCTTTGGAAAATCATACAATGTTTCTCACGATCCGGATGTTCGTTATATCAAAATGTTCGGTAGAAAAATTTATGAGTATGCTCTTAATAATGTTCCTTTAGCTATGAAAGCGGCTTTAGATAAAACGGCTGTTGATATTCATAATCTTAAAAAAGTATTCATTCATCAAGCCAACGAAAAGATGGATGAGGCCATTATTAAACGATTTTTTAGACAATACAAAGTACCTACACCGGATAAAGTTATGCCTATGAGTATTCACTTATTGGGTAACAGTTCTGTGGCCACAGTGCCAACGTTATTTGATCGTGTACTAAAAGGGCAAATAGAAGACCAAGAAGTGCAAAAAGACGATATCATTATGTTTGCTTCTGTAGGTGCCGGAATGAATATTAATGCAATTATTTACAAGGTATAATCGGTATTTTTTTATCGTATAGAACGGACTTAATTACATAAAACCTCTTTTTAAGAAAGCAACAATTTGATTTAAATCCGAAGCTAAGACAAACCGGATTCGTCTTTCATAATGGGGAGCTGTTATTTCCCAGCCATTTGAAGAATGTACAGGAAAGTAGACCTCCAAAATATTATGTACAAAGTTGAGACGTACCCCTTTGTCATGGATAAAGAAGACTGGTTGATTCTTGTTTTTTGCAAAGCCAACATCGTTGTATAATTCAAACCAACGCCATAATCCTATACTTGTATTTAAAGAGCTTACCCATTGATTGGCAAAAGGTACCGGCATTTTAGATTTTATGCTGGCATCGGTAGTGATAAATTGTTGACTTAAAAATCCACTGGTTTCTGAGCGACCAAAATAATGATAACGGAATAGATAATCATTAGGTCTGTTTACGCCATAACTAAAATAATCACCGGTTGTTTTGTTCGACAAGAAAACTCCGGTAAAAAGACGTGCTTCAAATTGTCTGTTACTGTTAGTCAATTTTCGAAATCGAATATCGGCAGAAAATTTTGTAAAATTAGTGCCAAATTCCAGTCCGGTTAAGAATAAAAAATTATTGATGAGTTCCGGATTGCTATAGATGTATTTTAAATATAGTACATTGTATTTGTCGGAGTCAGATGCGATACTTTCTTGTAGATTAACCTCTTTATCCACCATGATATAACTTAAACTTAGTGAACTTGCTTTGACTGAGCGAAAATCTTTCTTTTTAAAAAAGACTTGGGCATAAGGCGATAGTACTTTATAAGCTAAATTCGGTTTGTAATGAAAATAATTTCCAACCAGACCTAGGCGATAACTATTTATGTGTGAACTCCTTGGATAATGCCAATAGATTGTTTTAAAAGACCCGGTTAAGGAATTGCTCTTAAATCCATAAGACGGTACAAAAGTGTATTCGAATTCTTTTTTTAATAAGTTTCGGTTGGTAAAACCCGAGGCAAGCATAAAACCATCATAGAAATTATAATTTAGACTTGGTTTAAAAAACAATTGCGTATGTTCCGGATCATCGGCATCATCAAGCCATTTTATGGAAAAGGGACGCTTAAAGAGTTTCCATTTTCTATTTTTCCAATTATTTCGGTTATTGATTTCGGGTATGGTTTGCTCATAGTTTAACACCCAACGCGTGGCCTCATTTTGTTTTAGTGAAACTATCTGGGTTGTGTCTATACCCACAAACCATTGTTTACTAAGGATTGTATCTTTTTCAATTCCGTAAAGAGCAATAGGCCAAGTGCTGTTTTTTTTGTTTTTAATTTTGGCGAACAGGCTATCCCCTTTCTTATAGATTTTTTTAAGGGCATAATCTAGCTTATGGTCGGTTACTAAAAAATCATTAAAAAACCAACTAACGTCTTTATCAGAATGTGTTAGAATATAATGATAAAAAGCTTGGTTAAATGTGCTATCACTATGTGTAAAGGCTTCTTTTATGGCATTCTTAACGATAGTATTACCAAGAAAATCATCCAAATATATCAAGCCCAGTCCTGCCTTATATTTATTGAGTACTAATCGGTTAAAGTTGGTAAGGGAGTCAGCTCTTGTCAGTAAAGACTGATCTCTGTTTTTGCGAGCAAAATGCTGATAGGTTAGATAGTATCTATCATTAAAATCAAGCTTTGAAAAATAGTACGACCGTATTCCCCAAATTTTCGATGCATTTCCTATTAGTTTAGTCTCTTTGTAAAACTGAGTGACATAATTCATCATCAGATAACTTTGTAAACCTTCTTTAAGCCAAATGTTTTTTCGTGTATGGGATTGAACGGATTGGTTTATATATTGTTTTGTAAGAGTTTTAAACATCCTCAAATCCCATTCAAAAGTATCGGAGAAGGGGCGTAAAAAATCGGGAAGTTGATTAAAACCATACAGAGGATCTTTAAAATAAGCAGTTTTATTAATTAGGAATTTATGCTGAGGAGATTCACCAATTTGTTCTTGTAGAAAAGCCAGTTGCCTATTGAGAATGTCTTTTTTAAGCATAGGATCCAATTCTATGGAGCTTAGATTACTTACAATAAGGTGATGATCTGTAGTAAAGCGTTTAAAATGGTTAACTGGGGCTATTACCAGTGCTATATCACTTGTGTTTGTGCCGTAGAGATGATACGATTTTAGATTGTTTTTTTGAACCTTAAGAGTACTGTTTAACGTGTAATTTTCAGGGATTTGTATGTCTATATCAAAATCGGAAGGGTTTTCATATAAATCATCCATATTCAGATGATGCATAAGTTGCCAAGCACCATCGTATACAACAGGGGTGATGTACCAAAAGCGTAAATTATAACTATCTTTAAAAACACCATAACCCGTAAATTTAGAACTCGGTATTTTTACGGAGTAATTTAGTTGAATTAATGTTTTGCTATGAGGTAATAAGGGTGTATTCGGTATTATTTTGAAAAAATCATCAGTATCTTTTTCTCTTTTCCAATCGATAGATTTATGGTTGATAACTACATTATTTATAGTGGTATGTCCTCTGTATTTATCTTTAGTAAAGAAAAATCGTTTACTGTAATTTTCGATAAATCGTTTCCCAAGATCTGTATTTTTATCCGAAAAAGCATTGGGCCAATCGTGAAAATAGAGTACAGAAAGGGTATCATTAGAAGCATTGTAGTACGTGAGTTCTTGTTTAATTAGTAAGCTGTGATTATCCGTGTCCAATTGTACCTCAAAGGCCATTTTGTTGTTTTGAGCAAAAGGCTTGAGCGAACAGATAATAAGTAGTACAAGACTCGATATGAATTTAATTTTCCGCAATTAAATTTTGATAAATTTAAAAGGCGAATGTAATGAAAATTGAGCATTTGTAATATAATACAGCCCATTACTTAGTGTATTTACAGCAATGTTTTGCGTTGTAGCGGATAAATGGATGGTTTCTACTTTTTGACCAAACTGGTTATAGATGATAATATCGGTATTTAGTAAGTTTTCCGGAACTTCTAATTGAATGTAAGCATGTACATAATTGGAACCGAGTATTTTTAGGCCGTTAGTACTTAGCAATGACGATGTAGCCAAAGTTTCGGCACTTTCTAATTCCATAACAACTGGTAAATGGTCGCTCATATTGGCTAACAAATCTCGCAAACTTTGAGTGTAGTCTCCGCTACAATCTGTATCATCTATATTATCGTTAAAGCAATTACCGTTATTTCCATAGGATTTATAGGTGTCTGCCACGTAGCTAATGGCACTACCATCAATTAGATTTTCTGAAGTAAGAATAAAATCAAATCGATCGTCTAAGCCACCGGTAACTCCATCACTACCTCCATTTTCTGATTGAAATTGAGTGTTTGTTTGTAGTGGAGATTGAGTGTGAATAGCACTGTATGTGCTATTATTATGCCAATAGCCTTCTTGTTGAATAGGGTCGACCAAAACAATAGCGTTACTTGGGTCTGTCAATTCTTGATAAGCCGGTTCATTACTATTATATAAATTTAAATCTCCGGCAAAAAGTAAATGGTGTGTATCGGGTATACTATTGATGTAATTAGTAAATTCAGAAACCATTTGTAGCCTTTTGGTTTCGTTATCAGAACCGGTACTTGCCTTTAAATGGGTAATAAATACATCGAGATAAATAGGGTTTGTACTGTGGTCCGAGGTGTTTAATATAAAGCGATAATGATTAATATCACGAATATTGGTTGTGATAATATCTTGATAATCAAGCAATAGCTTTTGTTTGTTAAAAAAAGCTAATTGTTGTAACTCGGCATAGCTTGAGGATTGATTATAAACAAAATCAGCAGCGTCGTATTTATTGTCGGGCGTTTGTAAGGCATCATTTAATATTTGTCCGGCACCGGTACTATTCTTGAGTTCGCATACCATAAATAAATCCGGTTGAAATGTGTCTAAAATACTTTTTAACACAGGGGTTCTATCCTCAAAAGAATTGGATACCTCATTATAATACAAGGTACCCGGATAATGCATAAGATTGTAGGTCATTACTTTTATTCTGGTTTGACCCAGTAGGGTAATACTATACAATCCAACAATTAGGAATAACCGTAGTCTCATTATTTATTTTGGTTGGTCTACAAAGATACTTAGAAGTTTGGAGTTAAGTTATACTTTTCGTAGAATTTAATAAAATGTTCAACAGCTTCATCAGCTGTATCTACAACTCTAAAGAGATTTAAATCTTTTTCACTGATGTTATTGTTTTCTTCGAGTAAGGTTTGCTTAATCCAGTCTAAAAGTCCACCCCAAAACTTTTTATTCACTAAAACAATAGGAAAACGACCTATTTTTTTTGTTTGTATTAGTGTTATGGCTTCAAATAGTTCGTCCATAGTACCAAAACCTCCGGGCATTACTACAAATCCTTGAGAGTATTTAACAAACATTACTTTACGAACAAAAAAGTAATCGAACTCGAGGTTTTTGTCGTGATCAATATAGGGATTATCGTGTTGTTCAAAAGGTAATTCAATATTTAGACCTACAGAAGTCCCCTTGCCTTTATGAGCTCCTTTATTACCGGCTTCCATAATTCCGGGGCCACCTCCGGTTACCACCCCAAAGCCATGTTGGGTTAGTTTATAGGCAATTTCTTCTGCCATTTTATAATTAGGGTGATCTTTTTTTGTTCTTGCCGAACCAAAGATGCTTACGCAAGGTCCTATACGACTTAGCCGCTCATAACCTTCTACAAATTCGGACATAATCTTAAAGATAGCCCAAGAGTCATTAGTTTTTATTTCATTCCAAGTCTTTTGTTTGAATTTTTCTCGAATCCGTCTTTCATCGTTGGTCATAATTATATGGGTTTAAGTAATCTAAGGTAGATTTAATTTATTAGTTCTTCTTTTAAAAATTTTGCAGTATAACTTTCAGAGTTTAGGCTTACAGCTTCCGGTGTTCCTACACAAAGGATAGTTCCCCCTTCTTTCCCTCCTTCTTTTCCTAAATCTATAATATGGTCTGCCAGCTTAATTACATCCATATTATGTTCAATAATTAAGACAGAGTTTCCTTTGTCTACTAATTTTTGGATAACTTCCATAAGTACTTTTATATCTTCAAAATGGAGTCCGGTTGTGGGTTCATCAAGAATATAAAGTGTATTTCCGGTAGCTTTTTTTGATAATTCACTGGCCAATTTAATTCGTTGTGCTTCTCCACCACTAAGGGTTGTTGAAGGTTG
>JANTFW010000037.1 GCA_024763245.1 Flavobacteriaceae bacterium
CTTAAAGGTGCAGCTTATATAGGCTTGGATGCTTATACTATACCAGAAGATAAAATTTCGTATTTACAAGACACATTGCGTATTTTGTCAGGACAATATGGGCTATTAAAACCTCTCGACCGGATCAAACCCTATCGTCTTGAAATGGGTACAAAATTGAGAATAGGTTCCAGTAAAAATCTATATGAATTTTGGGGTAATAAGGTAACAAATGAACTTAATAAGGAATTGGATGATGATGAGGTTGTAGTGAATTTAGCTAGCAATGAGTACTTTAAGGTAATTAATACAAAATTAGTAAAGACAAAGATTATTACGCCTATTTTTAAAGAATATAAAAATGGGCACTATAAAGTGATTAGTTTTTATGCTAAAAAGGCAAGAGGATTGATGACTCGTTTTGCCGTGGATAACAATATAAAGCAGGTTGAGAATCTTAAAAACTTCTCCAAAGAAGGTTATTGCTTTGATGAAAAAATGTCTACGGATACGCAATGGGTGTTTACACGATAAAAAAAACCACCTATCATAGACAAGTGGTTTTCTCATTGTAATAAAGTTTGGTTTAGTACACAGATTCTTTACCCATTTCTTTTACTAATAGGTAGTAAAATTGAGCTCTAAATTTGTTGCGATTAGATTTACCTAATTTTTCACAAACAGCCTGAATAGCTTCATCTAATTTAGGACTATCTTTACATCCTAATTTTTTCATTAAGAAGTTCTTTTTAACAGTATCCAACTCACTTTCTTGTGAACAAGAAACCGTTTCAGCATCGGCTTTGTAAATTGAAGGACCTAATCCTTTGGTTACTTTTTCAAATAAAGCAGCATCATAATTAATTCCTAATTTTTTAAAGGATGCTGTGTATTTTTCCATTTTTTCGTCAAATTTGCTCATGAGTTTTTTCTTTTTTGAGTTAATAAATTTGTTTAAACGATTCAAATATAGGAAAAATAGCTCGTACCCTAACACATTTCATGATTTTTTATTAACCAAATTAGTAGTACGCTGTTAATAAGAAAGTATTACTTGTCATATCTATAAGAGCCATACATCCCCTTATTAGTGTATTATATGGAGATAATGTGATAAAAACACTGTCATATTGTCATTAATGGTCAGATGGCACAGTCATTGACTAAAATAGCTTGTAATTATTTTGTAAACAATTTAAAAAACAATAAACAATGAGTAAAATAATAGGAATAGATTTAGGAACTACCAACTCTTGTGTTGCTGTAATGGAAGGAAATGATCCTGTAGTTATACCTAATTCAGAAGGTAAAAGAACTACTCCTTCAGTTGTTGCCTTTGTAGAAGGTGGCGAACGCAAAGTAGGAGATGCTGCAAAACGTCAGGCTGTTACAAATCCAACAAAAACAGTATCATCTATCAAGAGATTTATGGGTAATAAATTCTCCGAAGTGGCTGAAGAGGCTGCTCGTGTACCTTATAAAGTAGTAAAAGGAGATAATGATACCCCACGGGTAGATATTGACGGACGATTGTATACCCCACAAGAAATTTCGGCAATGGTATTACAAAAAATGAAAAAAACGGCCGAAGATTATTTAGGTACTACAGTTAGTGAAGCGGTAATTACAGTACCGGCTTATTTTAATGATTCACAACGTCAAGCTACAAAAGAAGCGGGAGAAATTGCCGGTTTAAAAGTGGCTCGTATTATTAACGAACCTACAGCGGCTGCACTTGCCTATGGTTTAGACAAAAAGAATCATGATCAAAAAATTGCTGTTTACGATTTGGGTGGAGGTACATTTGATATTTCTATCCTAGAGTTAGGTGACGGCGTTTTTGAAGTATTATCTACAAACGGAGATACACACTTAGGAGGTGATGATTTTGATCAAGTTTTAATTGATTGGTTGGCCGATGAGTTTAAATCCGAAGAGAATATGGATTTACGTGAAGATCCTATGGCTTTACAACGATTAAAAGAAGCTGCAGAAAAAGCTAAAATAGAATTATCTTCCAGTACACAAACAGAGGTAAATTTACCTTATATCACGGCAACAGCTAGTGGACCAAAACACTTAGTACGTAAATTGACACGTGCAAAATTTGAACAATTGGCTCACGATTTATTTAAACGTTCCATGGAACCCGTAAAAGCAGCATTAAAAGATGCAGGACTTTCCACTGGAGATATTGATGAGGTAATCCTTGTTGGTGGTTCAACAAGAATCCCTAAAGTGCAAGAAGAAGTAGAAGAATTTTTCGGAAAAAAACCTCACAAAGGGGTTAATCCGGATGAAGTAGTAGCTATTGGTGCTTCTATTCAAGGTGGTGTGTTAACCGGAGATGTTAAGGATGTACTTTTATTAGATGTTACCCCACTTTCCCTAGGTATTGAAACTATGGGTAATGTGTTTACTAAACTAATTGAAGCCAACACGACTATACCGACCAAAAAATCACAAGTTTTTTCTACTGCTGTTGATAATCAACCTTCTGTAGAAATTCACGTGTTGCAAGGCGAGCGAGCTATGGCAAAAGATAATAAAACTATCGGACGTTTCCATTTAGATGGTATTCCACCCGCACCTAGAGGAGTGCCTCAAATTGAGGTAACCTTTGATATTGATGCTAATGGTATTATCAATGTTTCTGCGATGGATAAACAAACCAATAAATCACAAAATATTCGTATCGAAGCCTCTTCAGGTTTGTCGGAAGAAGAAATCAAAAAGATGAAAGCCGATGCAGAAGCAAATGCTGAAGCGGATAAAAAAGCAAAAGAAACCGCTGAAAAAGTGAATACTGCCGATGCGATGATTTTTCAGACCGAAAAACAACTAAAAGATAATGGTGATAAATTATCCGATGCTGTTAAAAAACCGATCGAAGATGCATTAGCTGATTTGAAAAAAGCACATCAAGCCAAAGATTTAGCGGGTATTGACACAGCTATGGAGAAAATTAATAAAGCTTGGGAAGCTGCTGCTCCAGAAATGCAAAAAGCCGCACAAGAGGCACAAGCCGGTGCCGGAGCACAGGGTGCTGCAGAAGAACCGAAACAATCAAATGAAGGGGATAATGTAGAAGATGTTGATTTTGAAGAAGTACAAGAAGATTAATACATACTTCTGTAAAATAAAAAACCGCTCTTATTCAGGGCGGTTTTTTTGTATATCTTTGTTTACTATATAAACAGAAACTAACAAATGCTAGAGACCAACTTATTAAAAGAACTTATCTATAACGATGAGAAACCATCTATTTCAGTTCTATTAGAAACGGCTTCCACAAAAGAAATTCGAATTGTTTTTAAAAAAGGTCAGGTTATGACAAAACATCAAACGCCTTATCCCATAACAGTAGAACTATTTGAAGGAGAACTTAATTTTGGTGTCAATACACAAAAATATCATTTGGAAAAAGGGTCATTAGTTGCCCTTGATGGTGGTACGCCACATGACTTAGAAGCCATAACCGATTGTATTGTAAGGTTAACATTGAGTAAACAAGATAGGGTACAACGGGTTAAAGATGTTATAAAATAAACAGATCAAAAACACTAAGCTTGAAATATAAAATAGTTACCATTCTAGGGGCACGACCCCAATTTGTCAAGGCTGCTGTTCTCAGTCGTATTATTTCTAATGAGCAGGAGATAGATGAAATTATTATACACACCGGACAGCATTATGATGCGAATATGAGTGCTGTTTTTTTTCGAGAAATGCAAATTCCTGATCCCAAATATAACTTGGAGATTAACGGCTTGGGACATGGTGCTATGACGGGGCAAATGCTAGAAAAAATTGAAGAGATATTACACAATGAAAAGCCCAATCTTGTGCTTGTTTATGGAGATACCAATTCGACAATAGCAGGTGCCTTAGCCGCTAAAAAGTTAAACATACCCTTAGTTCATGTGGAAGCCGGTTTGCGTTCGTTTAACATGAAAATGCCCGAAGAAATAAATAGAATACTTACCGATAGAATGTCTGATTTGTTACTTTGTCCAACAGATACAGCGCTAGAAAATCTTGCTCGAGAAGGTTTTAAAAACTTTACGGCAAAAGTGATGAAAGTAGGTGATATTATGAAAGATGCTGTATTGTATTATAGTCAATTTTTGAAGCAAAAGGCTAAAGTATTTGATTCACTTCATCTAGAATCCGGACCATTTATTTTAGCGACTATTCATCGGCAAGAGAACACGGATAATCCTAAACGTCTGGCCGAAATTTTTGAAGGATTATCGAGATTACATAAAACCTATCCGGTAATTATGCCGCTACATCCAAGGACAAAGCATATTCTGGAACAAAGCGGAATTCAATATCCAATTAGATTTATAGAACCGGTAGGTTATTTTGATATGTTAGCCTTATTAAAGAATTGTGCTATGGTCGTTACGGATAGTGGCGGTTTGCAAAAAGAGGCTTTTTTCTCTAAAAAACCGGTTATTATAGCAAGAGATGAAACCGAGTGGACAGAGCTGGTAACCCATGGATTTGGATTTATTGTGGGTGCTAATAAGAAAAAAATGATACAAGCCTTTGAAAAAATCGAAATGACAAAAGATACAATGGACTTTTCAATAAGGCTTTATGGCAATAAAGTTGGGGATAAAATTTATCAGGAAATCCTTGGTTTATTGAAAGATAATGACAGTGTCGACAACTAATTTTTGAATGGATTTATATGGGTATTGTCTTTAAACAATCATTACAGAATACCATTATTATTTATTTGGCATTTGCCATAGGTGGTGTTAATGCCCTATTTTTATATACTAATTTTCTAGAGGATCAATATTACGGTTTAGTTACTTTTTTGTTGTCAAGTGCTAATTTGTTGATGCCGCTTACCGCATTTGGTGTACAATATGCCATTGTCAAATTTTATTCTTCGTATAAAACAGAAGAGGAAAAGAGTAGATTTCTTTCAAGTGCTTTACTATTACCACTTTTTGTAGCTGTTCCTATTGGCTTTTTCGGTAGTATCTTTTACGACCAAATTAGTACTTGGTTGTCTTTAGAGAATCAAATTGTAAAAGAATATGTTTACATCATATATATTGTAGCAGTATTGACGGCCTATTTTGAAATTTTTTATGCCTGGTCAAAGGTACAGTTACAGTCCGTGTTGGGGAATATGTTTAAAGAACTGTTCTCTAGAGTAGCAGCAATGCTTTTATTGATTCTGGTATATTTTAAAATCATCAATCAGGTTCAATTTATTTATGGACTTGCCTTTGCTTACCTTCTTAGGATGTTGCTTATGATGAGCTATGCTTTTTATTTAAAAAAGCCCAACTTTTCCTTTAGATTACCCGATAATTTTAAGCAAATAATTCAATATGCTTTCTATATTATTTTGGCCGGGTCTGCTGGAACCATATTACTTGATATTGATAAATTTATGATTCCTCAAAAAGAGTTGATTGCCCAGACTGCTTATTATGCAGTTGCTGTGTATATTGGTTCTGTTGTTGAGGCACCGGGAAGGGCTATGGCACAGATTATTCAACCCTTAACGTCTAAAGCCCTCAATGAACATAATATGACAGATATTGCTGATTTGTACCGAAAAAGTCATATCAATCTACTGCTAATTTCAGGCTTACTATTTTTGTTGATTAACGTAAATATTCAAGAACTTTATAAAATAATACCCAGTCGATTTTCAGGGGGATTATGGGTTGTATTTATGATTTCATTAGCAAAATTGTATCATATGTTTTTAGGAAATAACGGTGCCATTATTTCTAATTCGAAATATTATAAAGTATTGCTTCCATACGGAGTCTTAATGGCTTTATCCGTTATGGTTCTTAATTATTGGCTTATTGATTGGATAGGAATTGATGGTGCTGCATTGGCTACGCTACTCGTAGTGTTTTTGTTTAACTCCATAAAATTATGGTATGTTAAGAAGAGGTTTGGCTTATTGCCATTTACTAAAAAAACCGGTACTCTACTGTGGGTAATCCTGTTATTTTTTCTGCTTTTTTACTTTTGGGAATTTCCATTTCATCCTATCATTAACATTATCTTAAAAAGTATTTTACTTGGATTTGCCTATTTGATGGTATCCGTAAAACTAGCTATTGCACCAGAGGCTATTGCGGTGTGGAATCAGTTTACAAATTATTTTTTAAAAAGAGGAAAACGTAAAGATAATTGATAAGCACCTAACGCAATAAAACTACCTAAAATGCTACCAGCAAGAACATCTTGTAAGAAATGTTGAGATAAATAAATTCTGCTAATACCGGCAATACAAGCAAGCATAAACCAAAGAAGTTGAACCCGTTTTTCCTTTGTAAATAAAACGGCTAACATAAATAGCGCGAAAGCGGCTGTTGTATGTCCGGAAGGAAACGAATGCCAATGCCTCATACGAACCCCATCAACTAAATGTAATGTGTTTTTAAACACTTCATAAGGTCTTGCATAACCTATAAATACCCAATTTTTTAAGATATAAGAAACGAGTAGTGTAATAATCCCTGCATAGATAAATGCAGGGGCGATTTTTCTATTAAAGAAGAGTAAACCCACAATAGTAATAGGAAAAACCACACCATCTCCTAAGTAAGTTGTATACTTAAAGAACACATCAAAAAAAGTGTTGTGATACTGATTGAACGTTAAATGGATTGTTTTTTTATCTATAAAAATCAGGAGTAGTAGCATTATAAAAACAATAGCCATCAGGCTATAGAAAACCCATTTTTTAGAGACGAAAAGTCGAAAACTATTTTTCATTAATAGTGTATAGAGATTATTGCTGGCAAGTTAACAATTTTTAGATAATAAAAAACCGCCTCAATTGTGAGACGGTTTCTTGTTTTTGTGTTAGATTAATCCTATTATAATCTTCTTCTAGATTCATTACGATGGCTTTTGTTCGCTTTTTTTCGTTTAATAATTTTTCCTTTTTTCCCTTTGCTACCTTTAGTTCTGTAATAATAGTAATCGTCATCTTCATTATAACTTTCGTAATTGAAGAAAAAATCATCATCGTCGAAAAAGGGATCGTAATAGCCATATTCCCAAGTGTCCCAATTGTTGTAAGAACTCCAGTTGTTACTGTAATATGGGTTGTAATTTCCGTAATATCCCTTTACACTTCCTATAAATCGGATGCCAAAACGGCTATAAAGAATTTTTAGATTACCTACTTTGTCCATTCGATTGTGACGATACTTTACAAATACACTACCGATTCTTTTAATTCTATCATCCCAGGTGTAACTAACAAACACATTTCCAACTCTTCTAATTCTACCTTGGTAATCGCGTTCTATTCGAACTCCTCTAGGTTGATTGTACTGTCTAATTCTTCTACCATTTCTGTAGATGTAATCAACATCGGCAGTGGGAGCCGTGTTAAAGTCAAATTGGCCGTCTAGAAAAATGTAAAACTTTATCCCTCTTTCTACAAATTCAACAGATTGATTATTATATCGGTTATGGGTAAAATCCACTGTTTTGTGGCCAGGGTTGGTACTTTCCATGGCTCCAAGTGTTGAAACCATCATAAGCATACTCATTATTACTAATTCTCCTTTTTTCATGATATATGGTTTTAAGGATTTTACCTACTCTGTTAGCTTTTCGGTATCCGCTTGTAAAGAAGTTTTCAATGACCGTGCCAAAAAAATAAATAGTATGCTGTAAAGAAAGTTTTATTTGCATAAGCTACTGATTTACAGCGTAGTGTAAAATAAATTATTTTTTATTTAAAAGTTAAATTTGAAAATTACTTTCATCTCTAATGGGTTTATTATATAAATGTTCCAGTGTTGATTATTGGGGTTAATAGTACTATTTGTTACGTAGTACTTTTATCTATTTCCATATTTTTGTGGCTCATAACATAAAATGGTATTTAAACATGAGAAATTATAAAATTATATTACTTAGCTTTGTTTTAATAAACTTTGGGGCAATTAGTGTCCATGCTCAGGATCAATCCAACAAAGAATCCTTTAAACCTACGCTAAAAGTTAATGGTCGTATACAATATGATTTTGAATTTTTAAAACGTGCCGAGACAGAGGATTGGTTTAACGGTAATGAATTTAGAAGACTACATCTATCAGTTGCCGGAAAGGTGGCAAAGAAAATAAAATATAAAGTAGAAACGGATTTTGCTCATGGAGAAATAGGTTTTAGAGATGTGTATATAAAATATACAGCTGGAAAATATGGAAATTTTACACTGGGTAGTATTGCAGAACCGACGGGTTTAGATATGGAAACCAGTAGTAAATATAGTCCGTTTTTTGAAAGGGCTATGCTTACTTCATTGCAAAACTTTAGATGGGGAGCCGGTTTTCATTATGAAAATTTCAATCTTTTTGATAGCAGGGCAAGCTTTCAGTTAGCCTATACCAACAATGGTTCAAATGGTGATGGTTTTAAAGATGCCAGATTGGAGAATGGGATGAATTTTGTGGCAAGAGCTACGGGTACTTTAATTAATAATAAAGAAAAACATCAAGTGGTACATCTGGGTGTAAATTACGATAACCGGCCTTATCAAGATTTATCATTTAGACCGGAGAATCATATGGGTAGTAAATATAGCTACACTTTTGATGATACAGATGGACGTTCTGATTTAGGTTTTGAACTGGGAACTACTTTTGAATCAATATCTTTTCAAGGGGAATATAAATCACAAACCTATGCTGCAACTCATAAAGATTATAAGATAGACTCCTATTATGCTTTTGCTAGCTACTTTCTAACCGGAGAACACAGACCTTATAAGCATGCTGCTTTTGGAAGAGTAAAACCTCAGAATGATATTGATAATGGAGGTTTAGGCGCTATAGAGGTTTTGGCTAGGTATTCTAATACGACAGTTTCACAAGATGTGTTAGCTATGAATAGTGCGAATCCGGAAAAAATAAATACGATTTCTATTGGTCTGAATTGGTATCTAAATGCCCATGCACGTTTTATGTATAACTACGTATTATCAGATGATGGCGATGAAATATTAGGAGATTTAACGGGACATTTATTTAGATTTCAATTGGATTTTTAATACTAGTTTTATTAAACAAACGATTTTTTGTAGTTATTTAAAAACACTTAAATAGTACTATTTGGGTGTTTTTTTTATATTTTTACCCTATGAGTACAAAAAAGATTTTAGCTTCAATTACTCCCGATAAAGCGATTACATTGCTTAAAGAAGGTAATATTAGGTTTCGAAAACACCAACATATTGATAGAGATTTTATGAATGAGGTGGCTGCAACGGCAGCTGAGCAATATCCATTTGCCATTATTTTAGGCTGTATTGATTCGCGTGTACCGGTTGAGATACTTTTTGATCAAGGGGTAGGGGACTTATTTGTGACACGAGTAGCTGGAAATTTTGAAAATAATGATAGTATTGCCAGTATGGAGTACGCTTGCAAGGTGGTAGGAAGCAAGCTAATACTTGTTCTAGGACACGAGAGTTGTGGTGCCGTTAAAGCGGCTTGCGATAATGTTAAAATGGGTCATATTTCGGGCTTAGTTGCACGTATTAAACCGGCTATTGCTCAAACGAATATCAGTGGTGAAATCAGTTCAAAAAACAAGGCTTGTGTAGATGCTGTAGCTAAAACAAATGTATTGATGACTATTGAACGAATACGAAAAAAAAGTACTATTCTAAAAGATTTAGAAAACCAAGGCCACATAAAAATTGTCGGTGGGTTTTATTATGTACATAGTGGTGAGGTAAAAATTGTTGAGTCATAGATATGATTTATATTTTACATATATTTTGGGGATTTGTTATGGCATTTTTAGGTTTGTTAGCACCTGGAATGCTTAATATGACAGCTGTTCGAACAAGTATAGAAAACGGGCGACGCTCCGGAATAATTTTCTCTGCCGGTGCTGCTTCTGTTGTTTTTATACAAGCCTCAATCGCACTTATTTTTGCCAATTATCTAAATCATCATCCAGAGATTATTGAACAATTACAGATGGCAGGAATTTTTGTTTTTATACTCTTAGCCATTTTTTTCTTTTTACAGGCTAAAAAACAATTTAAAGCCAAAGGAAAAGCGAATAAGAATAACATTTTCTTTACAGGAATGCTACTCTCTTCAATGAACATGCTTGCTATTCCTTTTTATTTAGGATTAAGTACCTATTTAAGTGCAAGAGGAAATTTAGTACTCAAACAACCCTACATAATACTATTTGTTATTGGTGCTGTATTGGGGGCATTTTCATTATTTGCAACCTACACGTATTTTTCTAATTTTATTGTAAGAAGAGCACAATTTATTGCTAAAAATATCAATTATATTTTAAGCATCCTCTTTGTACTGTTGGCTATTACCACATTACTAAAGATTGTCTAAAAACCGCTATGTCAGTTAGGGAATTTTTTATCAAATAATAAGACGAACGCCACCTAATTCTTCAATACGATACGGAAATTTATGACTTAAAGAACCGATAAACATAAAGTTAACAGGAATATCCCATTTCTTAGATAATTCTTTGATAAGTTTAGGGCCAAAAGTTCCATTTAGTTCTACAAAGTCAATATCAATATCCGGATATTCTCTATCTAGGAATTTAATATCTTCACGTAACTTAATCAGTACAGGAGAATCGTTTTCTTCTTTTTTATGAACATGAACTATTTTGATTTTTTTGGTATGTTCATTTTCTTTAATGTAGAGCATAACCCTATTAAGACTAGCGATATTATCTCCTTTGGTAAAGAATACAAATTCTTGTTTTACAATGTCATTAATGGTTCTGATTATAGAGGTATTAATATGTTTTACCATTTTTAAGATGGCTCTTAATATTACAATTCTATTAAGCATAATCATTATAAACCCAATAGTAATAAGAAAATAAGGCATAAAAACGGAAATATTGCTAGGTAATTGATTCCCGTTTTCATCTATTTTTGGAGGCATCATAATATTACCTACTAAGGCAATAATAACCGCGATAATGGCAATTATAACGGCAATCCAAGTGGCTTTCTCAGGTCTTGGTAATTTTGTGCGTTTTATTTTTAATAAAATATTACCTATTCCAAATAATGCCATCACTGATAAAAATGAAATAGTATAAACACCCGCTAGCAATTTTACATTACCTCTTGTAATGAGCAATACGGATACACTAAGAAAAAAGAACATTAGTATAATACGATAGGAACTTCCTTTTTTGTTCTTCTTTAAGAAATAGGGTGGTAAAATACGGTCTAAAGTCATTCGCTCTAACAAACCGGATACACCTACATAACTTGTTAAAACCGCACCACTTAATACTAATACGGCATCAATAGCAATTAATACACCTACCCAGTAGCCACCTACATGTTCGCCCATTTCTATTAATAATGTATTTTGGTATGCATCACTTTGTAAGGTATTAATACTGAACAAACTTAAGGCAAAGAAAGCCATTAAAGGATTAATGACACTTACTATAACCCACATGTTTTTTAATGTTTTCGGAAAAATTCCACGTTCTTGCTCTTCTACAAAATTAGCCGAACTTTCAAATCCAGAAACGCCTAACATAGAAGCGGCAAAACCAAAGAATATAGCCATAGTTATGCTTCCTTCCATGGGCAAATGCCAATTCTCCATAAATTGATCTAGCCCATGGGTAATAAAATAATAACCGATAAAACCAGTTAGAATCAGTAAGGAACTTAAGTGAAAAATGAAAATGGCAATCGCAACTTTTGCAGATTCAGAAATACCGTTAATTACCAGCGTAGCAAAAATACCCAATAATACAATGGTAGCAATAATAACGGGCATACTGGGCACCAAATGATGTAAGTAGTGCATAGCCTCGTTCCCGGAAATTACCGCTGTTGCCATGTAAGATAATATAGTAAGTGTCGCAGCGACCGAAGCCATCAATTTACTTGTGGTGTTCAGCAAAGCATTATAGGCTCCTCCATTTAAGGGTAGGGCTCCAACCACTTCACCATAAATACGTCTAAACAGGAATAGTACAAAAGCTACAATTAATAAGGTAATCCAGGCATATTGCCCGGCATAAAAAATTGATAAAGCTGATACATATAATACGGAAGAGCTAATATCATTACCACAAATAGCCGTAGAGGCAAGTTCTCCTAATTTCTTATGAATTTTCTCCATTTTATTCTAAATAATTTATAAAAATAAAACAAAGGTATTATTTTATTAGAAAATAGTTGCTAAAAAGATACTTTATTGTTTGAAATATCTTTTTGAGTATGTGTTCAAATATGTTACCTTTGAAGCAAAAACAGTAAGATACTATGAAAAAAAAGGGAGCATTACCCATTACCGCTTGGTCACTAGATGATAGACCTAGGGAGAAACTATTACGTAAAGGGAATAGAGCATTATCGGATGCGGAGTTAATTGCTATTTTAATTGGTTCCGGATCTAGAAATGAATCTGCGGTAGATTTAGCAAAGAGAATTCTTAATGCTAACGCAAATAATTTAAGCGAACTGGCTAGATTATCTATAGCAGATTTACAAGCATTTAATGGTATTGGACAAGCAAAAGCTATTAGTATTGTTGCTGCTCTAGAGTTAGGACGTAGAAGGCGTTTTGAAGAAGCCTCAAAGGTGTCAAAGATTAGAAGCAGTAAAGAAGCCTTTGCAATTATGCAGCCCCTGATAGGTGATTTGTCCCAAGAAGAATTTTGGGTACTTTATTTAAATAATTCCAATACGGTTATACGTACATTTCAAATAAGTAAAGGAGGGTTAACCGGTACTTTGGTAGATACTCGTATTATATTTAAAAAAGCATTAGAGTTTAAGGCTACGGCTTTTATTATGGGACATAATCATCCTTCGGGTAAGTTGGACCCCAGCCAATCGGATATTCAAATTACTCAAAAAATCAGTAAAGCGGGTAGTGTTATGGATATACGACTGCTAGATCATTTAATTATAACAGAAAAAGCGTATTTTAGCTTTGCCGATGAAGGCCATATAAACGACATAAAATAGGCTAGATTCTTTTTACTAATTATAATATCTGTAAAACGCTTTGTTATTAGTTTACACACATAAAATTACACCTAGATTAACGTACATATTTAAGCATATTTTTGTACGGATATTAAAAACACCTCTTTCATTTACAACTAAAGTGGAGGAATTTGTAGCACATAATGGGCCTAAAATAACCTATACAAAAGCCCCATTAGGAACTGAATTTTTTATAAGAAGTCACTCTTTATTGTTTGAACAGGGGATTGGCGAAGTTGCTATTTCTATGGGAAAATGGGAAGATGTCCCTTGTTTTTTTGCTACAGGCGAACAATCCACTATCCCATTTGATATTTTTGCAGCAAGTTTTTACCTCATTACAAGGTACGAAGAATACCACCCCCATGTATCAGACCGGTTCGAACGATTTGATGCTGTCAATAGTCTAGCTTATCAACATGGATTTTTAGAAAAACCGGTAATTGATATTTGGGCATTTAAACTTTTAAAAAAATTACAAGAGAAATATCCCGATTATTCTTTTGATACACGTTCCTATCAATTTATATCAACCATTAATGTAAATGATGCCTTTGCTTATAAACACAAAGGATTTATTCGAAATCTTGGTGGGTTTTTTACCGATTTTATACGATTTGATTTTAAATCTTTTGCTAGAAGAACCTTAGTCTTATTACGTATTAAAGATGACCCTTTTGCTACTTACGATACCTTAGTGTCATTAGGTAAAAATTATTTGGTTAAAACTGTTTTTTTCTTTTTGTTTAGTGAATATACGACCTACGATAAAAATATTTCATATTCGAATACGGACTATAGATTATTAATTAAATCTATTATAGATTATGCTCCTTTCGGTCAATTATTTTCATATTATACGGTAAAAAACACGCAGAAACTTAATAAAGAAAAAAAACGTTTAGAAGAAGTGGTCAATAGACCCATTACAAAAAGTCGGCAACATTTTAACCGTATTGAACTACCGAAAACGTATCAAAATTTAATAGACTTAGGAATAACCGAAGAGTATAGTATGGGGTATTATTCAACTTGTGGTTTTAGAGCTAGTACTTGTACACCATTTTATTTTTATGATTTAGATTACGAGATACAAACCCCTTTAAAAGTTTTTTCATTTGTGGTGATGGATGAAACCCTGCAAAATGCGATGAAATTGACGGCAAAAGAGGCATTTTTAAAGATTAAATCACTACAATATGAGGTACAACAAGTACATGGAACTTTTATAAGTATTTTCCATAATGCAACTTTAAGTGATCGGAAAGACTCTGAAGAGTGGAGGGCCTTATATGAAAAAATTTTAAAGTATTAATTGATTTTTCTATTTTGTCTAAAGCAATTAAGTATATAAAACGCAGTCAATTACATATTTCAAAATATGATTCTTGTATTAGGCAAGCGTATAACTCTCGTATTTATGCCTATTCTTGGTATTTGGATACTGTGGCAACCCATTGGGGTGCACTGGTATTAAATGATTATGAGGCCGTTATGCCATTACCTTGGCGTCGTAAATTTGGTATTCCCTATATTTATATACCGGCTTGGACGCAGCAGTTAGGTATTTTTTCTTCGGAAAAGCTATCTGAGAAATCATTATTAGAATTCATAAAAAGTATTCCTTTTCGATTTCTTAAGCGGAGTATTTTTTTTAATGATAAAAATGGCATTTCTATCCCTAATACAATATGGAGACCCAATTATGTCCTTTCATTAAAAAACCCGTATGACTCTATTTACCAAAACTTTTCAAAAAATAGAAAACAATCCTTGAATAAATCAAGTAGCCTACAAATTGTTATTTCAGAGAACCACAAAGTGCTTTTTCCTTTTTATAGGAATTATATTATTGATAAGACAGGGACAAAAGAAAGTGATTTGCAATTACTTAATGAATTGCTTACCATTTGTTATAAAAAACAAAAAGCCTTTGTTGTAGAAGCAAAAAATAAGTCCAATAAAACGATAGGTGGTGCCGTATTTTTGATGGATAATAATAGAATTTATTATCTGTTTTCGGCTTTAAACAATGAAGGTAAAAAGAAGCAAGCCATGTCACATATCATAAATTATATTGTTAAAGAATACTCTGATAATCAGTACTCTATCGATTTTGAAGGGTCTACTATTCCAGGAATTGCCTCTTTTTTCAGGAGTTTCGGTGCCATTAATACACCTTATTGGTTTTTTCAAGATTATTCTTTTTTACGATAGTAAATGCTAAATAGTATATACGAACTAACACCTGAAAGCCACATAATAGAAGCGGAAGTTATGGCAGCACCGCGAATACCATATTTGGGAATAAAATAATAATTTGAAGCAAAATTTATCACTAATGAGGCCAGAGCAATCCAAAAATTAATATGTGCCTTTCCTATAGATGACAATAAATTTCCAAACAAACCTCTTAGTAGAAAAATCCCGACAACACCTATAATTAGTATCCTAAAAGTTAAGGTATATTGAGAATAATCTTGTCTAAATAATGATAGTATTTCTGAAGAGAAGATAAAGGCAATCGCAATAGTGATACTACTAATCACCGAGAATAGTGTCCAATAATTTTTGATATAGGTGTTTGTTTGGGCTTTGTCATTAATTTGTTCGGTTATTTTAACGAAATCTGTAGTGATGAGTACTTGAGGTAAAAAAAGTAAGCTAAAAGGGATTAAGGACACATATTTATAATGTGTTACCATTTCCGGATCTGATAATAGTACTCCAATCAAAATTAAATCCAGAGCAAACAACAATTGTGTGGCTACGTTGGCCATACTGGCAGAAAAACCGTAACGCCAAAAACGACTATTAACTAATTCTGGCTTATGTGTATTGGTTTTTCTAAATAGTACTTCTTTTGGTAAAAAAATAAGAGAAGCGAACAAAGGAGCCAAAATAAGGGCAAAACTATAGCCTATTTCCTTAAAATAATAACTTAATAGGCTAACTAATAACACCAAAATACTCGCATTAGTAATTTCTAAATACGCAAATGATTTGTTTTTATATTGCACCCTAAAATAACTTTTTAGCATCCCAAAAATGTAATGACTGACTAAACTAAATGATAAAATAACAAAATAAAGTTTGGCTTCTTCAGTAAAATAAGGGCTAAGTGCTGCTATAAATGCCAATAAACTTGCAAAGACAAAAGCAATTTTTATTCCTTTTTTAAAGGTGTATAAAAAAAGAGCCTCTTTACTTTGGCTGTTTTTTGGTAAAGCGGCATAACGAATGTAAGCTTGTTCTAAACCAAAACCCCCAATGGGTATCAGAAACACAATAAAACTATAGGCAAAAATTACAAGTCCCAATTTGTTTTCTGTTATTAGCTGGAGTGCAATCCAAGAGGCAAAAAAGGAGAACAAACGGGATAAAATAGTAGCCACAAAAATATGAGAGCCATGTCGGTATAAAAAACCGGATACTATGTTTTTTATATTCTTCAATAGGTCATTTGTTGGTATAAATAATCAAATTTTTCGGCAATAGTTTCGGGGCTAAAATGACGAACTGCATATTGATGCATTTTTTTAGGACTAGCCCAATTCGTTCCTTTTACTTTGTGCAAAGCATTTTCTAATTCTTGATGGTTATTAGCCGTGATAAGCAGACCAAAATCTGGAGGGAAAAATTCTGAAATGCCACCAACATTGCTAGAAATAACAGGAGTTCCACTTGAAAACGCCTCTAAAATAACGCAAGGTAGGTTTTCATAATGACTAAATAGTATTAATATGTCTGATTGATGAAAATAGCTTACCAGATCTTTTTGCTCCATAAAATTGATAAACTGAATATCCTTGTCAGTCAAGTTATTTTGTTGAATAACAGCAGTAAACTCATCTCCTGTACCACCTATAAAATAACAGATAAAATCTGTCTTTTGTCTTTTTAAAGCGCCTAAGGTTTTAATTATTCCACTGATATTTTTGACTTCATCCGTAAGGCTGGAAATATGTAGTAATCGAAGTTTTATGCTATCTGTTTTTGTTTTTGAGACAAATAAATCTGTCATTACAACATTGGGAACGGGGTGATAGTTTCCTTTTAAACCAAACTCTTGCATGGCATTTGCTAAGTGTTGGCTAACGGGGCAAACAAATGCGGCCCTCTTTACAATTTGTTTGCTGAGGTATTTCTCAAAGAGTCCAATATTTTGATTATTAGTACTTTGGTAACCGCTCCAATGTTCGCTAATCAAATACGGTTTTTTGTAAAATAGGTTTAATAGATAGGCAATCCAACCCGAACTGTACAACTTGTTGAGATGAATTAAATCAAAAGAGCCAATTTCATTTAGAATTAGCCGTAGTACTTTGCTAAACAAAAAAAGTTTGTAAACAGGGTTTCCGGTTTTTTTAATATATCCGATATAGGTAGTAACGCCTTTTATCGTTTTACTAGATATTTCAAAAGGAATTTTTAGGTTGGGATCGGTAATAATATGAACAGCCGAAACTTTATGTTTTGTAGCTACAGCCTCAGCATGACGTTGTATAAAATCGCCAATTATCGGCAAAACCCGTGAAGGATACCAACTGGATAGAAACAAAACGTGTAATCTTTTTTTTGCCAAAATACCATTTCAGTTATAAGTCACAAAGTAATAAAAAATTAGTACAATAACACGATAAGTTTGTATGTTTGTGTTATGGCAATAAAACATGTTTTTTTCGATTTAGATCATACCTTATGGGATTTTGAAGCAAATTCACGGCAAGCCTTTGCTGCCTGTTTTAAAAAACACCGGATTCAGATAGATTTTGATACCTTTATGGCCTATTATACACCTATAAATCAAGCCTATTGGAAGCGTTATCGTGAGGAAAAAGTAACCAAAGAAAAACTTAAGATAGGGCGATTAAGAGATACCTTTGAGTTGATTAACTACGCAGCTTCCGAAGAACTAATCGCTTATATAGCTGATGATTATTTGGCCTTTTTACCCCAATTTAATGAGTTATTTGAAGGGACTATTGAAATTTTAGAATATCTAAACAAAAAATACCATTTGCATATTATTACGAATGGATTTGAAGAAATTCAAACGCATAAAATGAATGCATCGGGTCTTGACAAATATTTTATCGAATTGATTACTTCTGAGCATGTGGGTGTAAAAAAACCCAATCCAAAGGTCTTTTATTATGCCTTAGATCGTACTCAAGCTACTCCAGAGGAGAGTATAATGATTGGAGATAACTTAGAAGCCGATGTATTAGGTGCCATGGCTATTGGTATTGATGCAATTCATTTTAATCCGGATAAACAGAGTTTAAATGCAGAAGTAAAAACGATTTCCAAACTGATGGAGTTAAAGGATTTTTTATAAAACGTAATTAATACCCGTATTTATCTTTCCAACGTTTTTTCAAAAAGCTTCTAAAATGATTTTCTCGATCATTATTCCCGGGTTCAAAGAGTTTTGAATTGCTAATTTCTTTCGGTAAAAATTCTTGGACTACAAAATTATGATCATAACTATGGGCATATTTATAGGATTTACCATAGTCTAATTCTTTCATCAATTTGGTCGGAGCATTTCTAAGATGCAATGGAACGGATAAATCACCAGTTTCCTTGACCAGAGCCAAAGCTTTATCTATTGCGGTATAGGATGAATTGCTCTTGGCAGAATTTGCTAGATAAATAGCGCATTGGCTTAAAATAATTCGAGCTTCCGGATAACCGATGCTGCTTACGGCTTGAAATGTATTATTGGCCATTATCAGCGCTGTAGGATTGGCATTGCCAATATCCTCTGAAGCTAAAACCAACATTCTTCGCGCGATAAATTTTACATCTTCACCACCGGCAATCATTCTAGCCAACCAATATACGGCTGCATTTGGGTCGCTACCTCTTATCGATTTTATAAAAGCAGAAATAATATCATAATGTTGTTCACCGGTTTTATCATACCTCGCCGGATTGGCTTGAACTTTTTGTAAGACCAATTTATTGGTAATATGCACGGGCTCTTTTTCAGAAGAAATGATGAGTTCAAAAATATTTAGAAGCTTTCTGGCATCACCACCAGATAATTGTAGTAAAGCATCAGTTTCTTCTAATCGTATATCTTTATCCGAAAGTAAAGAATCCTTATGTAGTGCCACTTGTAGTAATTGTAATAGGTAATCTTTAGTAAAAGATTCTAATACATAAACTTGACATCTAGAGAGTAGGGCAGGTATAACCTCAAAACTTGGGTTTTCGGTAGTTGCACCAATTAAAGTTACCCAACCTTTCTCCACTGCTCCTAAAAGAGAGTCTTGTTGTGACTTGCTAAACCGGTGGATCTCATCAATAAATAGGATAGGATTTTTTGTGGTAAACAGACCGGTATTTTGTTTGGCTTTAGTTATAACGTCGCGTACGTCTTTTACTCCGGAGTTTATGGCACTTAAAGCAAAAAAAGGTCTGCCACTTTCTTTGGCAATAATATGAGCAAGGGTTGTTTTTCCGGTGCCCGGTGGCCCCCAAAGAATTAGAGAAGGAATGATACCCTGTTGAATACTTCGGGTTAGTGTTCCTTGCTTGCCAACTATATGTTCTTGACCTATATAATCGGATAATTGCTGCGGTCTAATACGTTCTGCTAAAGGAATATTCATGCTGTAAATGTAAAGAAACAATACTGGTTAACCAATAATGTCAGTATAATTTACAAAAATGTCATTATATTTGAAATGGATTGATTGTTGAAATTGATAGTATCCTATGCTTACAGATAATTCTACCAAAGAAACGCCCTTTAAATACGATGCATTGGTATTTATCATTCCGTTATTAACCGTTTTTGTAATCTGGTTTGTATATTGGATAGAATATTTGTTTGGATTTAACTTTAACAGATGGGGTATTTACCCAAGAACAATCAGTGGATTAAGGGGAATACTCTTTAGTCCATTTATTCATTCGGGTCCCGAGCATTTGTTTAACAATTCCATTCCACTATTTGTTTTGTTAGCGAGTCTTCTGTATTTTTATCGTAAAATTGCCTATAAGGTCTTTTTTTATGGTACTTTTTTTACAGGACTTCTCACTTGGATTATAGCCAGACCTTCTTTTCATATTGGTATTAGTGGCGTAATATATATGCTGTTTAGTTTTATATTTTTTAGTGGTTTACAACGCAAATATTACCGGCTTGTAGCGTTGTCATTGATTGTAGTTTTTCTATATGGAAGTATGATTTGGTATATTTTCCCTATAAAAAGTGAAATCTCTTGGGAAGGACATTTATCGGGTTTTTTGGTGGGCTTATTTTTTGTGTTTTATTACCGAAATCAAGGACCCAAACCTCAAAAGTATGTGTTTAAACAGACCGAATTTGATTCTTATTTTGATGAAGAAGGAAATTTTAACCCTCCTGTCATAGAAGATAGTGCTAATGAAACTAC
>JANTFW010000038.1 GCA_024763245.1 Flavobacteriaceae bacterium
GCCTTACTGTAATGACCTCTTTCAATATTGTCTTTCGCTTTTTTGCCGGCTCCACAGGCATTAACAATAAGTAAGATAATAACAAAAAATACAGTTTTTCGTAACATAGTAATGTATGGTTTATGAGTTTATTGCAAACCAAAGGTACTAATTATCTGTGATAATAATTAGATTGTAATCTAGAAATTAATTAGCTTTTATTACTTTTCCACTACATTCTCCAAAACCGATTCGAATGTGTTCATTTTTACAATGTCCACGGATAATAACGGTATCTTTATTTTCAATAAATTTTCGTTCTTCACCATCCTTTAACTTAATAGTCTTTGTGCCTCCCCAAGATAGTTCAAGCATAGAACCATAACTGTCTTCCGTAGGACCGGAAATAGTACCACTACCAAAAAGGTCACCGGAACGTACATTACAGCCATTTACCGTATGATGAGCTAATTGCTGATTCATCGTCCAATACATATATTTGAAATTGGTGTTAGAAACAATGGTTTCTATTGAATTATTAGGTTTAATACCCACCTGAAGATGGATATCAAAACTATGATTTTTTGATTTTTGTAAGTAATGTAGAGGCATTGGGTTTTGCTCCGGACTAGCTACTCTAAATGGCTCTAGTGCATCTAAGGTAACTATCCAAGGAGAAATTGTAGTCGCAAAGTTTTTTCCTAAAAAAGGACCTAAGGGAACATATTCCCACTTTTGAATATCTCTGGCACTCCAGTCGTTCATTAATACCATTCCGAATATATGTTCTTCTGCTTCTTCAATAGGTATAGATTCGCCCAAACGATAGCCGTCCGTTGTAATAAAAGCAGTTTCTAATTCGAAGTCCAATAGTCGGGTAGGAGCAAAAATAGGTTCTTGTGCGCCTTTAGGCAAAATTTGTCCTTTAGGTCTGCGGATTTTTGTTCCGGATACAACAATAGAAGAAGAGCGACCATGGTAACCAACGGGTATATGTTTCCAATTTGGTAGTAAAGCTTTATCGGGGTCTCTAAACATCTTACCTACATTGGTAGCGTGTTCTATACTGGAATAAAAATCGGTGTAATCACCAATATTTACAGGTAATAACATTTCAATATCATCTATATGAAATAGAATTTTTTCTAACAGCTCGGGTTTGTTTTGTAAAGTGATGTTCTGGCTGTCAAACAAATCGGCTATACGATTTCTAACCCTTCTCCATCTTTTACGACCGTGTGAAATAAAATCATTTAAGGTGTCTTGTAAAAAAACATCTTCGGCTAATTTTAAGTCTTTAAAATATCCTAATTGTTGGAGTGCTCCCAAATCAATCACTTGGTTTCCAATTCGTGAACCGATGGTAATTATATCATCTTTGGTGATAAATACTCCAAAAGGAATATTTTGTATGGGAAAATCTGAATTTTTCGGTACTTCTATCCAAGATTTTCTATTGGGATTATTGGCTGTTATTTGCATATTATATATTTTAATTCTTAAATGTTGTGTCAAATATATAAGTTTATCCATATACCCAAAAATATTTAATAAAAATTAACGAACAAAAAACCCATTACGGATAGGTAATGGGTTTAAGTTATTGTATATTAAACTATCATCTTTTTAAATCAATTTTAACTTCTTTAACTTTTCCTTGTCTAATTCCTTTATCATTGACCGCTTTAATGTCAAAAATTGTAACGAGCTGTCCGGGTTTAGCCTTGTCAATAGTTCGTATGGCCTCGTTTGTAAAACTATCTCCTTCCACATAAACGGTTAATTGACCGGGAACCTTAATTTTAAAAGAAGTAACAGCAAAAGTTTTCTTGTCTTGCGTGCGTATAGCACTCACCTTTGCCTGGCGTAATGTGGTTTTAAGCATTGTTACTTTACCCTTTTCAGAATTGATAAGTCCTTCAATTTCCAATGAAGTTTTATCTTTACTGGTATAATATTTACGAGTTTTAGCATCGGGGGCAATGGTGGGCGTAGTTTGAACAGGTGATTTTTTAGGTTTAGTTTTGACCGCTACAGGACGGTCAATATATACCGGTTTTTCAACATATTCTGTTTTATAAACGACTTTTTCAACAACATTTTCTCTAGAAATCACTTTATAAGAAGAATTAAAGCCCACACGTACAGGAGTTCCATCATACATTACATTAAAAGATCCATCTATAGGATATTCTCCGGGTTGGGGTGCGTTAAAATCAACTAAAATAGCCCCATCAGTAGCATATTTTTTATTGAGCTTTCTTCCGTTAATAACGATATTAAAAGGGCGAGCACTTTCATCGTAACGACCCATAACAATGCGTCCGGTAACTCTCTCATCCGGATAAAAAGCCCCTTTGTCTAAACGAACAATACCGGTGTAATTCCGCATAGCAAATTCTTTTTCAAATTCACCACTATTCATAGAATTAATTAATTCTTGTTCAATTAATCGTACATCAGCTTGCATTTGCGTAATATTAAAGATAGAAGCCATCGCCGGAAAAGATTCAAACTTAAAGTTTAACCAAGGAATAATATTCCCTTTATAATCAACGAGTTCTTTAATTCTAAATTTAGATGTTACCATAGAAGCAACCGTTCCATATCCTTTGCCTAATGCTTTTTCAAAATTGGCTTTGTACTCATTAATTTTATCGATAAATTCTTGTCCTTGTGGTGTATAACTCTTGCCTTCAAAGAAATGTTTATCAAGGTAATCACTACTGACTAATTTGTTAAATGAAGAACGGGCTTCGTCTTTGTCTAAGCTTCCTTCATAAATACTGTCTTTAACAGATTCTAAGTAGTAATAAAACTCGTTAGAGGCTTTTTGAGCATTAATAAGGCGTTTATAGATAGGCATATATTTAAGACTATCTTCTTTTACATTACGCTCTAAAATACCTTTGTAAAAATCATTTTTAACAGCTGTAACTGAGGTGGACTCTTCCAATTTCTCATTCATATAGCCAAAAGAAGTAATCATTTTGCTATCATCTTTACAAGAAGAAAATAGGATTATCAGCAAAGCAATTAATAAATATTTAGTGTTTGATGTATTCATTTTTGAGATAATTGTTTAACTAGTAACTATTTGACAAAAATAAGAATAATATTAATGTAATAATGAAAACTTTATTTTCTTATTAAACACATTATAAACAATTTTAATTTCGCAAAGATTAGTACCTTTGGCGCTCTTAAAACTGTATTTACCATGAAAAAAGATACTATCATCTTCGATTTGATAAAAGCTGAAAAAAAACGCCAACGAATTGGTCTAGAGCTTATTGCTTCTGAGAATTATGTCAGTAAACAAGTGTTAAAAGCTATGGGTTCTGTGCTGACAAATAAATATGCGGAAGGATATCCCGCCAAGCGTTATTATGGCGGTTGCGAAGTGGTTGATCAAATAGAGCAGTTGGCTATTGATCGAGCTAAGGAACTTTTTGGTGCTGTTTATGCTAATGTACAACCACATTCCGGTTCTCAAGCAAATGCTGCTGTATATCAGGCTATACTAAATCCAGGTGATAAAATTTTAGGTTTTAATCTATCTCACGGCGGACACTTAACCCACGGATCTCCGGTAAATTTTTCCGGAAAATTATACAAAGTAGCTTCTTACGGTGTTGATGAAGAAACCGGGCAATTAAATTACGATCGTATACAAGAAATAGCGGATATAGAAAAACCGAAATTAATTATTGCCGGAGCATCATCATATGCCAGAGACATTGATTTTAAACGTTTTAGAACAATTGCTGATCGTGTTGGAGCTTTGCTTATGGGAGATATTTCTCATCCGGCCGGTTTAATAGCTAAAGGTATATTAAATGATCCGATACCTTATTGTCATATCGTAACAACGACCACACATAAAACCTTGCGAGGTCCAAGAGGTGGCATGATATTAATGGGTGAAGATTTTGATAATCCTTGGGAAATACGCCTAAAAAATGCGAAGCTAAAAAAAATGTCAGCTATTCTCAATTCGGCAGTTTTTCCGGGAATGCAAGGGGGACCTCTAGAACATGTGATTGCAGCAAAGGCAGTGGCTTTTGAAGAAGCTTTGACTGACGATTTTCTATATTATCAAGTACAGATTAAGAAAAATGCAGCCGCTATGGCAAAGGCTTTTATGGATAGAGACTATCATTTGGTGTCAAAGGGTACGGACAATCACTTGATGTTAATCGATTTGCGTAATAAGAATATTACCGGTAAACAAGCTGAAAATGCACTGGTTAAAGCACATATTACTGTAAATAAAAATATGGTTCCATTTGATACACAATCTCCATTTGTGACTAGTGGAATACGAGTGGGAACACCTGCTATTACCACTAGAGGTCTCGTCGAAAAGGATATGGAAACCATTGTTGCTCTTGTGGATCGAGTTATTGAAAATTTTGAGAATGAAACTATCATTATGGAGGTGGCAAAACAGGTAAAAAAGATGATGAAAGATTATCCTATTTTCGCTAAATAAATTGCTTGATTTTAGTTAGTATTTATTAATTTTGACATTGTATTATACTAGTTTACTCACATTGTTTACTGTTAATCTGTCAATGTCGATATCCTATTTTTTTAGTAAATAAAATAAGCTCTTTAAAAATTTTTAACTATTTTAGTTTTATAATTAAATTAAATAGGTAAAAAAAATGGGATTTCAGCAAGTAAAATCAATTACATCTCAGGAAGAAAGGAGTAAATTAATCCGTTTTTTATTGCAAGATATCAAAGCCTTTGAGCGCATGCTCAAAGAAGGACTCTTTGAGAAAAATACTTATAGGGTAGGAGCGGAACAAGAGTTTTGTATTGTAAATAGTGGTTTTAGGCCCTCTTTTAAGGCATTGGAGATTTTAGATGAAATAAATGATCCACATTTTACAACCGAATTGGGGCTTTTTAACTTGGAAATAAACCTAGACCCCTATAAACTTGAAAAGGATTGTTTTACAAAGTTAAATACACAATTGGTTAATCTTCTTGAAAAAGCACATCAAGCAGCTGAAAGAATTGAGGAAAATAAAATAGTATTAACAGGTATCCTCCCCACTTTGTCAGCTAAAGATTTAGTCTTTGAAAACATGACACCACATGATAGGTATCAAACACTTAATAAGATTCTAACTGATTTAAAACAAGAAGATTTTAGGCTTTATATTAAAGGAGTTGATGAATTATTTTTAAAACACAAAACCATTCTTTTTGAAGCGTGTAACACCAGTTTCCAAATACATTTACAAATAGATCCTTCGGAGGCTGTAGCAAAATACAATTGGGCTCAAATGATTGCCGGTCCTGTTCTAGCCATTAGCTCAAATGCACCGTTACTGTTGGGAAGAGAATTGTGGAGTGAAACCAGAATTGCATTATTTCAACAAAGTATAGATACTAGAAATACCACCTATTTATTACACGAAGAAAGGCCTAGAGTGGGTTTTGGTGGCGCTTGGATAAAAGAGTCCATAGCCGAAGTGTACAAAGATGATGTGGCTCGTTATCCCGTTATTATTACTTCTGATGAAATTAAAGAAGATTCCATGGAGGCACTTGATCATGGAAAAATACCTGAATTACAAGCCCTAAATTTACATAATGGAACTTTGTATAAATGGAATAGGTTATGTTATGGCGTACACCATAATGTTCCACACCTACGAATAGAAAATAGATATATTCCTTCCGGTCCCAGTGTAGAAGATGAAATTGCAAATACTGTTTTTTGGGTCGGATTGATGATGGGTATGCCTGATGACTATAAAGAAATATGGGAGTTAGTATCATTTAATGATGCAAGAGGAAATTTTAATAATGCAGCCAGAACAGGCTTGGAAACCACATTTAATTGGTTTAATAAATCGTATACTGCTAGAAAGTTGACCAAAAAAGTATTACTGCCTTTAGCGAAGAAGGGTTTAGAGAAGTTAAAAATTGATGCCTTAGATATTCAACATTACCTTGGCGTTATAGAAGATAGACTTATGCATAATACTACAGGAAGTAAGTGGATAACACGTAGTTATCGTAAACTTAAAGAAGAAGTGTCTAAAGATGAAGCCAATGTTATTCTTACCGCTTCTATGTATAAAAGACAACGTGAGGGTAAATCGGTTTCTTATTGGGAAATAGCCAACAAAACAGAAGGAGAACAGATTCCAAATAAATACGACAATGTGGGTCGTGTAATGGAAACAGAACTATTTGCTGTCAATGAAAACGACCCTATTCGTTTAGTAAACAAAATTGCTAAATGGAAAGAGATTCACCATTTACCGGTTGTGAATAATGATAAGAATATCGTAGGAGTTATTACAACAAAAATTTTGGAGAATCTCAAGGATGATGATGATTCTTTACCCGATGCTACCTTAACTAAAGAAGTGATGTCTAGAAGTGTAGTGATGGTTACATCGGACACGAGTATTGAAGAAGCTTCTTCTATTATAGAAAGACAACAAGTAAACTGTTTGTTGGTTATGGAAAACAATCATTTGGTTGGGATATTTAATAAACAATTAATACCCTAATACTCTATATATTTTTTGTAATTTCGCCTATCTTTTTAAGATAGTTACAATGATTACAATAAATGCCTTTAATTCCAGTTATACAATAAATCGCTTTTTAGCCAAAAAGTATGTTGCAAAAAATGCACCTACTTTAGTGTTAATGGCAGGTATTCATGGTAATGAATTAGCTGCATTTTTTGCCATTCAAAAAGTTCTCAAGCAAATAAAATCGCAAGACTTAGCTTTTAAAGGAAATTTTTATGCACTTACAGGAAATCTCAATGCCATTTCCAAAAATAAGCGCTTTGAAAATGTAGATTTAAATCGACTTTGGACTACCGAATCGATAGCTGATTTACAACATAAGGAAATCGGTTTAACACCAGAAGAAAAGGAGCAAAAAGAATTGTATGGTATAATTAAAGATATTTATGAAAAACACACAGGGGAAATCTATTTTGTAGATTTACATACCACATCTTCACCAACGTCTCCCTTTTTAACCATTAGTGACTCCATTAATAACAGGTGTTTTTCAGTAAATTTTCCGCTTCCGGTTGTGTTAGGTATAGAAGAATATATACATGGCCCTTTATTGACCTATATTAACGAATTTGGCCATATTGGGGTAGGCTTTGAAGCGGGTCAACATCAAGATCCCGAAGCAGTCATCATTAATGAATCTTTTATTTGGATGGTCTTGGTACACACAGGATGTTTTACTAAAGAAGCAATAGGGAATTATGATAGACATAAAAAAAGGCTGAATCGATTAATAGATTTTAAAGGTCAATTTTTTGAAATTGATTATAAATACGGTATTCAAAAAGGGGAAGAATTTCAAATGCAATCGGGATTTAAAAATTTTCAACGAATTGCTAAAGGACAAGAATTAGCAAACAGTTCAATAAATGGAAAAATAAGAGCTCCTTTAACCGGTCGTCTTTTTATGCCATTATACCAAAAACAGGGCGATGATGGTTTTTTTATTATAACCAGAATATCCAAATTTTGGCTTACGTTATCCCGGTATTTCAGAAAGATGTATTTACATCATTTTCTAAGAATATTACCGGGCATCAAACAATCCAAAATAAACAAATATACACTGATTGTAAATCCTAGAACAGCAACATTTTTAACCTATAAAATTTTTCATTTTTTTGGATACAGGTGTAAGGTTAAAAGCAACAATAAATGGCTGTTTAGTAAACGAGATAGAGAAATATCACCCTTTTCGTAAAATAAACCTGTCGAATTTAGAGTTAATCCTAGTAAAAACCTAAAAGTAATCATAAAAAATAGTTTGTTTCTTCTCTAAAAGTGTTTATACACACAATTTTTTCTATTTTTGCAGACAATGGAATTCACAGCAACTCAAATAGCCACACTTCTTAATGGAAAGATTGAAGGGGATCAGAATGTCACAGTTTCTAAATTCTCTAAAATTGAAGAAGGTGAAAAAGGAAGTATTTCCTTTTTGGCTAATATAAAATACACAGGATACATTTATGAAACTAAGGCTTCTATAGTTCTTGTTAATGATACTTTTACACCAGATAAACCCATTTCATGTACCTTGATAAAAGTTCCGGATGCGTACCAAGCAATTACAAAATTGTTAACGTTTTATAATCAAAATAAGACTGAAAAATCAGGGATTGAAAAACCTAGTTTTATTGCTGAATCAGCTAAAATTGGTAATGACATCTATCTTGGTGCTTTTGCTTACATAGGAAACAAGGTAAGAATTGGAAATAATGTTAAGATTTACCCGCATGTTTATTTAGGTGATAATGTTACTATTGATGATAATACCGTTTTATATTCGGGAGTAAAAGTATATTCAGATTGCGTAGTGGGAAAAAATTGTATTATTCATGCGGGTGCTGTTATTGGTTCAGACGGTTTTGGATTTGCCCCTACCGAAAAAGGAGACTATAATAAAATTCCTCAAATTGGCAATGTTATTATTGGAAATAGTGTTGAAATTGGTGCAGGAACTACCATTGATAGAGCTACGATGGGAAATACCCTTATTAAAGATGGGGTTAAGTTAGATAATCTTATTCAAATTGCTCATAATGTAGTGATTGGAGAACATACTGCTATTGCTGCTCAAACCGGTATTGCTGGTTCTACAAAGATTGGTAAGAATTGTATGATTGGTGGGCAAGTGGCTATTGCCGGTCATATTATGATACCTGATAATGTTAAAGTTGGGGCAATGGCTGGTGTTGCTTCCACCCCAAAAGAAGGAGCTATTCTTCAAGGTTCTCCGGCAATGAATTATAAAGACTTTTATAGGGCTTCTGCCGTTTTTAAAATTCTCCCTGATTTAAAAAGACAACTCGATAGTTTAACTAAAAAAATTAATGCACACTAAAATGGCTAACCAAAAGACAATAAATAAAGAAATTACCATTAATGGGGTGGGCTTACACACCGGAAAAAAAGTCACCCTCACTTTTAAACCTGCTCCGGTAAACAACGGCTATGCATTTGTTCGAGTAGATCTAGAAGGAACTCCGGTTATAGAAGCCAATGCACGTTATGTAAATAGCACCGAAAGAGGAACTAATCTAGAAAAGAATGGTGTAACTATTAATACTTCAGAACATGTGCTAGCTGCAGCTGTAGGTTTGGATATTGATAACTTAATTATAGAAATAAATGCATCGGAACCACCGATAATGGATGGATCATCTAAAATGTTTATTCAAGCCCTAGAAGAAGTAGGGGTTAAAGAGCAAGAGGCAGAACGAGAAGAATATGTGGTTAAAGAAATAATCTCTTATAAAGACGAAGATACTGGGAGTGAAATTGTGCTTATGCCTTCGGATCATTTTGAAATTACTACACTGGTCGATTTTGGAACCAATATTTTAGGAACTCAGAATGTAACCCTAAGTAAATTGTCTGATTTTAAAGCTGAAATAAGTGAAGCACGTACTTTTAGTTTTCTTCATGAATTAGAAATGTTGTTAGACCACAACCTTATTAAAGGGGGTGATTTAAACAATGCCATAGTATATGTCGATAAAGATATCTCTAAAAAAACTATGGAAAAGCTTAAGAAAGCTTTTCACAAAGATGAAATAGCGGTAAAACCTAACGGGATTCTAGATAACTTAGAGCTTCGATGGCCTAATGAAGCAGCAAGACACAAACTTTTGGATGTTATTGGTGATTTAGCTCTGGTGGGTAGTAGAATTAGAGGTAAGATAATTGCTACAAAACCAGGACATAAAATCAATACTTTATTTGCCAAAAAATTGGCAAAAATGATACAAATAGAAAAACGTAATAATATACCACAATATGATTTGAACCAACCGCCTTTAATGGATATTCATCAAATTATGGATATATTACCTCATAGACCACCCTTTTTATTGATTGATAGAATTCTAGAACTCTCTGACAAACATGTCGTTGGCGTAAAAAATGTAACAATGAATGAACCCTTCTTTGTAGGACATTTTCCGGGAGCACCCGTAATGCCCGGTGTATTACAAGTAGAGGCTATGGCACAATGTGGCGGCGTTTTGGTATTAAACACAGTACCGGATCCGGAGAACTATCTTACCTATTTTATGAAAATGGATAAAGTAAAGTTCAAGCAAAAAGTGTTGCCCGGAGATACGCTCATTTTTAAAGCAGAGTTAATTACCCCAATCCGTAGAGGGATTTGTAATATGCAAGCCTATGGGTACGCCAATAACAAATTGGTTATTGAGGCAGAATTAATGGCACAAATAGTTAAAGTTAAAGATCCAAAATAACACGATGAATCAACCATTAGCATACGTAAATCCGGGAGCAAAATTGGCAAAAAATGTTGTCATTGAACCCTTTACAAATATTGAGAACAATGTAGAAATAGGAGAAGGTACTTGGATTGGATCCAATGTAACTATTATGGAAGGTGCACGAATAGGGAAGAATTGCCGGATTTTTCCGGGTGCTGTTATCTCTGCCATTCCTCAGGATCTTAAATTTGAAGGAGAAGATTCTTTAACTATTATTGGGGATAACACTACAATTAGAGAGTTTGTAACTATTAATCGAGGTACAAAAGCTTCGGGAGAGACGCGTGTGGGTGACAATTGTTTAATTATGGCAACAGCACACATAGCTCACGATTGTGTGTTGGGTAATCATTCCATTGTAGTCAACGGTGTAGCATTAGCTGGACATGTAATTATAGGGGATTATGCCATTATTGGTGGATTGGCAGCAGTGCATCAGTTTATCCATATTGGTGAACACGCTATGGTGTCTGGAGGTGCATTAGTGCGTAAAGATATACCTCCTTTTACAAAAGCGGCTAAAGAACCTATATCTTTTGTAGGGATCAATTCAATTGGTCTAAGACGTAGAGGATTTACAACGGAAAAAATACGTGAAATTCAAGATATTTATCGTATTATTTATCAAAAGAATTACAATACAACCCAAGCTATTAGTATTGTGGAAGCAGAAATGCAAGCCAGTAAAGAGCGAGACCAAATCATCCAGTTTATTAAAAATTCAAAAAGGGGTATTATGAAAGGATACACCGGAACCAAATAAAAAACAAATTTATGGCATCAACATCAGACATTCGAAAAGGACTTTGTATTATTTATAACAATGATACGTATAAAATTATAGATTTTTTACACGTAAAACCGGGAAAAGGACCTGCTTTTGTTCGTACAAAACTAAAGAGTTTAACCACGGGTAAAGTTATTGATAATACTTTTTCAGGAGGAAGTAAAATAGATGAAGTACGTGTAGAAACCAGAAAATATCAATTTTTGTATGTCGATGCAGATGGAGAGACCTACAACTTTATGAATACAGACGATTACAACCAAATTACTCTTCAAAAATCGGTACTGGATGCTCCGGATTTATTAAAAGAAGGCGAGGTAGTGACCATTATAGTACGTGCCGAAGATGAGCAACCTTTATCTGTTGATATGCCACAGAATGTTATTTTAGAAGTAACGTCTACGGAACCCGGTGTAAAAGGAAATACAGCAACTAATGCCACTAAGCCGGCAACGGTTGAAACCGGTGCTCGTATAAATGTACCTTTATTTATTAACGAAGGAGATAAAATAAAAGTAGATACGTCAAAAGGAACCTATCTAGAAAGGGTTAAATAATATTGTGACGATTACATTTGTTTTATTGCTACAGATAATTTCTTTGAGTTTTAAAAGTAAATTTATTTGAAACTTACTTTTTTATTATAATAGGCTTTTTTCCAACTATTATTTGCAATTTTATAAGGTATTATCACACGTAAAAATAAATACTGATAAAATGGCTTATACTGCCTAGTAATACAAATAAATGAAAAATGGCATGGTTATAAGGTAGTTTATCACGAATATAGAGTAAAGCCCCAATCGTATATAATAATCCACCGGCTATTAGCCACACTAGTCCTTCCGTGGAGAGATTGTTTACTAAATCCTTACCTGCAAAAACAACCATCCAACCCATAAGAACATAGAGTAGGGTAGATAGTTTGTTAAATCTTCCGGTATAAAAGAGTTTAAATACAACCCCAATTAGGGCAATTCCCCAAGTAAAACCAAACAATATCCATCCTGTAGTTCCGTGTAATGTAATCAATGTATAAGGGGTGTAGGTGCCGGCAATGAGTATATAAATAGCAGCATGATCAAAAATATTTAGCTTTTTTCTAAGGTTTGGTTCTTTTGCATTATGATATATTGTTGATGCTAAATAGAGAAGAATCAAGCTAATACCAAAAATTGAAAAACTTACGATATACCAAATATTAGTACTCGATATACTTTTGATAAGTAGCAAAATAAAGGCTATAATACTTAATAATAAACCTATGAAATGACTCCTAATATTCAGTTGCTCTTCTTTTGGCGAATATTGATTTTTTATTTTAATCATAAATTACACAGTGTAAAAATCAATTAATAAAACCGGTTTAACGGTTGATTTTTAGGAAAAAAAATTTAATATTTACAAAAAATAGTGCATATACACTGAATATCAATATATTGAAAAATATTTTAAAACAACTCACTTATGCACGATTTAATTGCAAATTACAACAAAATAGCCAAAGTGGTGGAAAAATTCGTTAAAAATGATTTAAACGAAGAAGGTAGTTTCAGATATTACTCAAATCCACCCAAGATTAGTGATAAACAAATCATTGCATTATCCATATGAGCCGAGAGTCTGGGTATTGATTCAGAGAATTATTTTTTAAGTAAACTCAAGACAGATTATTTATAATGCGAATAAAAAATTTAAATGATTCTTGACCCAAATATTAAAGATTGTTTTGAAATAGAATGTAACAGGGAATTTACACATAATATTACATTATAGCTATCAAATTAAAACAATCTTTAGGTCGTAAAATGGCTGTAATATAATTGTTAACCATATAAAAAACTTCATGTTAATTATATCTACAATAATGTTAAATACTGCGTATTCGTCATTTTACTTTTAATATAATTTGTACTATAATTTATATTATGTTAAATAGAAATTTTAACAATACCCTATTGGTTTATATATATTTAGATAATGATTTTTTCTTAACTGTACAGTTAAAAATTGCAAATACAATATAAATAACATAGAGATTCAGTAGTTTTGTATTACTTCATTAAGTTACTAACTTAGTATGCCAGCACAACATCAACATTTTTTATTTTATAAACCTTATGGCGTACTTAGTCAGTTTGTCAGTAACCAAACGACAAGAAAAAATAAAAAAAAATTGGGCGATTTTTACAATTATCCGCAAGGTACCATGGCAATTGGACGATTAGATGAAAAATCGGAAGGATTGCTATTACTCACCACCGATGGTCGTGTTAGTCAAGAAATTAGAAGCCGTGCTGTAGAAAAGGAATATTACGTACAAGTTGATGGTGTAATTACAGACCATGCACTTTCTATGCTTAAAAATGGTGTTATAATAAGTATTGAAGGAAAACAGTATAATACATTACCTTCCAAAGTTTTAAGGCTTACACCTCCTCCTCTATTTCCCGAACGCAGTAAAAAGGTTCGTGATGAGAGACACGGGCCCACAAGTTGGGTATCAATCACTATACGTGAGGGAAAATTCAGACAGGTGCGTAAAATGACAGCCGCCGTCGGCTTTCCTACATTACGTTTAGTTCGAGTACGAATTGGGATGCTTAATCTAGGAAATTTACAACCCGGAGAGGTTTTACCGATTGCTACTTTAGGTTAACCTAAAACCTTTGTAAAAACTGGCTATTACTTCAAATATGCTCTCCAAAAAATTAAATTTTTGATGGATTAGTATATTAAAAAGCTCCAATTATCGCTTATTTAACGAAAAGTGATATTTGTAACATAATATGTAAATTTTTATATTCATTATTGCAAAAATTATATTTATCAATAATTATTATTATAATATTGTAAGTTATGGCTCAAAAACCTATTAGAGAATATCATGTTAAGGAACTTTTTAATAAGCATTGGAATGATTATTTTTCTGATTTTACCTATCCGTTTAAATCCGTTTTAGTTCAAAGAGATACAGATTTTGTAAAGTACTCCAAAAAGAACAAGTGGTTACAGGAAGAGCCGCTGGTAGCTAAACCGGATATGCTCTTTGGTAAGCGAGGTATTAACGGCTTGGTTTTGTATAAAGACCAAAAACCCGGAGATATTACTCTAGAAAAAGCCAACCAATGGGTTCAAGAAAAAGCCAAGGGAATTACGAAATTACAAAGTGGTGAAAGTGGAAAATTAACCCATTTTATCATTGAGCCTTTTGTGCCCCACACAGCCAATGAAGAGTATTATATTGCCGCAACTAGTGTAGGTTTAGAAGATGTGTTGTACTTATCTACGGTAGGTGGTGTAGAGATTGAAGAAGATTGGGAAAGTAAAGTATCCGAAATACACATTCCTATTGATGCATCCAACAAGCAAATACAAAATGCAATACGCCAAGGTGTGCCTACAAATCTATCAAAGGAACAACAAGCTTATTTCGAAACATTTGCCTTTCATTTCTATCGCTTTTTTAGAGATTTACATTTTGCCTATCTCGAAATTAATCCCATAGTTATACAGAAAAACAAGATCTATTTATTAGATGCTGTGGCCAGAATGGATGACACAGCTGGGTATATGATGAAAGATCAATGGGGTGATTTGCTTTTTCCTACCTCTTTTGGTATGGATAAAAAATGTGATGAAATAAAAGCTATTGAGGAGGTAGATCACAATAGTGGTGCATCCCTAAAATTAACCATGCTCCACCCTAAAGGGAGAGTTTGGACATTGGTAGCCGGAGGTGGTGCATCCGTAGTCTATGCCGATACCATTGCTAATATGTGTAGTGTAGAAGCTCTAGCCAATTATGGTGAATATTCCGGCGGACCAACCACCGAAGAAACACGCTTCTACGCTTCTACCCTATTTGATTTAATGACTCGATTTCCACATCCCAAAGGTAAAATATTGATTATTGGAGGAGCTATTGCAAATTTTACGGATGTAGCCAAAACTTTCGATGGCATTATTCAAGCCATGCAAACCCATTATAAAAAATTAAAAGAACATAAGGTAAAAATATATGTGCGCCGTGGAGGGCCTAATTATCAAATAGGTTTAGATAATATTTATAAAGCAGCAGAAGATTTAGGTTTGTATATAGAAGTGTATGGACCTGAAACACATATTACGGATATTGTTAAAATGGCACTTGCTTAAGAAAATTATCTTTTATTTCCTGTTTAATAAATTCAAAATTTAAATTACTGTAAACAAACTACCATGACCGGATTATTTACAAAACAAACACAAGCTATTTTTTGGAATAATAACAAAAAGGCCATACAACGTATGTTAGATTACGATTATACCATAAACCGTTGTATAGCCTCTGTAGCAGCAATAGTATCACCTACAAGTTCTAGAAAATTTGAACAATTCTTTTTTGGAAAAAATGAGATACGCATTCCGGTGTATTCCTCTATAAAAGAAGCTATTACAAATCATAAAAAAGCCAAAGTATTATTGAATTTTGCCTCGTTTAGAACTGCCTACGAGGTTACCATTGAAGCTTTAGAAAGTAAACATTTTGAAACCATAATGGTAACTGCCGAGGGTATTCCGGAACGTTTGGCACGGACTATGAACGTTTTGGCAAAAAAGAATAAAACGGTATTAATTGGACCAGCATCTGTTGGTGGAATTACTGCCGGTGCATTTAGAATTGCCAATATAGGAGGTACCATAGAGAATATTATCCACTCTAAACTACATCGCGCCGGTTCTTGTGGATTGGTTACACGTTCAGGTGGATTGTTTAATGAATTAGCTAATATAATTGCCCAAAATGCAGATGGTATTGCCGAAGGTATTGCTCTAGGTGGTGATCGGTTTGTTGGTACCAGCTTTATCGATCATCTCCTGCGAATGGAAAAAGATCCTAAAATAAAATATCTATTAGTATTAGGAGAAGTTGGTGGTACTGATGAATATGATGTAATCTGTGCCGTAAAAGAGGGCAAAATAAAAAAACCTATTATCGGTTGGTGTATTGGTACCGTAGCAGAAAACTTTAACGAAGGCGTGCAATTTGGTCATGCCGGTGCCTCTGCCAACTCAGCAAAAGAAACAGCTAATGCAAAAAACAAAGCCTTTAAAAAAGCGGGTGTATTAGTGCCAGAGAATTTTAACTCTATACCGGATACAATCAAATTTTTATATAAAAAATTACAAAAAAATGCTACAATTACCCAAGTAGTGGAACCGGATATTCAATCTTTACCGAATTACAGACGTCATAAAAACTTTATTTGTACCATAAGTGATGATCGTGGCGAGGAAGCCTCTTATGCCGGAACACCTATCAGTGAACTTGCTACGCCCGATACCGGATATGGTATTGGCGATGTTATAAGTTTACTATGGTTTAAGAAAAAATACCCCAAATGGGCTACGGACTTTTTTGAAACCGTAATTAAAACAGTAGCAGACCACGGTCCGGCTGTTAGTGGTGCACATAATGCTAAAGTAACAGCTAGAGCGGGAAAAAGTGTCGTAGAATCTCTAGTAACAGGTTTGTTAACCATAGGGCCTCGATTTGGTGGTGCTATAGACGGTGCGGCAAAATATTTTAAATATGCATACGATCAGGAACTATCTCCTCAAGAGTTTTTGGTTTATATGAAAAAAGAAGGTGTACCCATACCGGGTATAGGACATCGTATTAAATCTTTGCGAAATCCTGATAAACGGGTCGAAGGGCTAAAAAAATATGCAGAAACTGCATTTCCTCAACACAAACTGCTTTCCTATGCCTTAGAAGTTGAAAAAGCAACTACGGCCAAAAAAGATAATCTAATTCTCAATGTAGATGGAACTATCGGTATATTAATGGTGGATATGTTCCGCAGTCTGAATTATTCTGAAGCTGAGATCGACGAATTTATACAAAGTGGTACACTAAATGCATTTTTTGTTTTAGGCCGATCCATAGGTTTTATCGGACATATTTTAGATGAAAAGCGTTTACAAATGCCGATGTACAGACACCCATTTGATGATATATTGTATGATATTGAATAACAAAAGTAAAAGCTTTTACTTATACATTTATTTCTTCAAATTGAATACCTACTTGTTTTTGTAGAGCATAAATCTGTTCGAGCTCACTGGGCAAAAGAAGTGCAATAGAGAATCCTTTTCTTCCGGCTCTAGCTGTTCGTCCGCTTCTATGCGTGTAATAGGTTGTTTTTTCAGGTAACTGATGATGAACAATAAAACCGAGACCTTGCACATCTATACCTCTGGCAGAGACATCGGTTGAGACTAAGTATTGTAATGCTCCTTTTTTAAAGGAACGCATTACTTTATCTCGTTCTTTTTGTTGCATATCTCCTTCAAGTGCTGCTACCGAAAAACCCTCTTCTTGCAATTCAGCACTTAACTTTTGGGCCCCTAATTTTGTTCTGGTAAAGATAATTGCCCGCTCCTCCCCTTTTGAATCCAACAATCGAATTAAGGTGTGTAGCTTTTCTTTAATAGAAGTTAAAATGTATTGATGTGTAATGTTGCTATTGACCACTTTGTTTTGATCAATGCTTACTTTGGCCAAGTTATCACTCATATAAGTATTAACCAAACGTTGTATATCTTCGGGAAAAGTAGCTGAAAACAACCAAGTATTTCGCTTACCCGATGTATATTTTAGGATGGTTTTCAATTCCTTCTTAAACCCCATGCTTAGCATTTCATCGGCTTCGTCAAGTACTAAGGTTTTTAAATTTCTTAAATCAATCGATTTTCGTTCAATTAAATCAATTAATCTGCCCGGAGTAGCCACAATAATATGAGTTGGCCTTTTTAGATTTCTTATTTGCTTATCAATTTTCTCACCACCAAAAACAGCTTCGATAAAGGTTTTTTGTTCGTTGTATTTCGTAAATTTAAAGAGTTGCTTTTTAATTTGTTGCACCAACTCTCGTGTGGGTGCTAATATAAGTCCCTGTACCAAGGGTAAATCAGCTTGTATTTGATGTAATAAAGGTAAGCCGTAAGCTGCTGTTTTACCGGTGCCTGTTTGAGCTAAACCAATAAAATCCATTTTAGATTTAAGAAGCAAGGGAATCGTTTGCTCTTGGATTTCTGTGGGTTTTGTAATCCCTAATTCGTGTAAGGATTTAACATAGGTTTTTTGAATACCTAATTGTAAAAAAGAACGCATCAGATTTTAGTAACTCTAACAGCATTTAAGCCTTTTTTACCTTGTTCAAGTTCAAAAGAAACTTTGTTTCCTTCCGTAATTTGATCGAGTGTTCCGCTAACGTGAACAAAATATTTTTCTTTAGATTGATTATCAATAATAAAACCAAATCCTTTGGAATCATCATAAAATGATACGGTACCTTCGTGAACAGGATTAATGTCCTCTTGATCAGAATCTTCTTTTTTAGGAATTCCTAATTCAATTTCGTCGGCATCAATTTCAAGTTTAATAGAAGGATCCGGTGGCGTGTCGGTAAGATTACCATAAGCATCTACATATACAAACTCATTGGCTGCACCTTTTTCTTTTCGCTCTAAACGTCTTTGTTCCTTTTCTTTACGTTTTTTTGCTCGTTTTTTTTCTCGCTCTTTTTTACCATAAGTTTCTTGTGATCCTGCCATTTGAATGTAATTAAATAGGTGTTTTAGTAATGATTAAAATAGTTGGTTTTAATTTTGGTAAAGGTAGTGTTTAGTTTTCATTCAAAAAAATGTTTTTATTTGTTTTGTAACGAACTGATATGCAGATTGTTTGCGTTGCTTTCAAAATTATTTGATTGCCGTAAACAATTAACAATGTTTTGACAAATAAGTTTCGAGTAAAATTGTACATTCGTGCCTTGATTTTTGTCGTTATCTAAACTTCAAGTCAAACTATAAATTAATATTATAATTAAAGAAATGAAAAAATTATTTATACTGTTATTTGGCGGTTTATTACTAGCCTCTTGTAACCCCAATTCACCCAAAGACTATATAAGTTTATCCGGTAAAATTGAAAATAAAAACGGCAGTGAATTGACAATCCGAAATAAAGAAAATAAAGTGATAAAAACCATTAAAGTTAATGATGATGGTACTTTTTCTGATACGCTTCATTTAGCAAAAGATCGGTATTCTATTTCAGATGGAAAAGAGTATGCCTTGCTGTTTTTGCAACCCGGTGCTGAGATTAATATGAACCTGGATGCCAATAAATTTGATGAAACCCTAACTTTTACCGGTAAAGGAAGTAAAGAAAACAATTACATTGTTAAGAAATTGATGAAGCAAGAAAGTGTCTTTGAAAATGTCAATGATCTATACGAGTTGCCTAAGGACGAGTTTACCGCTTCTTTAGAAAAGATAAAAGTAGATTTCCAAAACCTGTTAAAATCAGAGAAAAATTTAGATCCGGATTTTATTCAAAGTGATTTGGATGATACTGATGAGTTATTTATGTATCTTACGAATCGTTTTGATAAGATTTCTAAAATCAATAAAATGATTGGCAAAGCTTCACCAGTTTTTACCGATTATGAAAACTTTGATGGAAGCACTACTTCTCTTATAGATTTAAAAGGAAAGTATACCTATATCGATGTTTGGGCTACTTGGTGTAGACCTTGTCTAGGTGAGATACCTGCCTTAAAAAAATTGGAAGAAGAATTTGGTGATAAGATGAATTTTGTTTCCATTTCCGTAGATAAACCTGAAAAACATGAGGCTTGGAAAAAGATGGTTGCGGATAAAGAATTAAAAGGCTATCAATTGTTTGCAGATAATAGTTGGAACTCTCAATTTGTACAAGATTTTGGTATTGACGGAATCCCTAGATTTATTCTGATTAATCCACAGGGAAATGTTGTAAAACCCGATGCTTCACGACCTTCCAATCCTAAAACCAAAGAACTGTTAATACGTTTACTTCAATAATTATACATACTATTTTTTACTAAAACACAATAAAATTTATAATAATGAAAAAAATAATCATCCTTTTACTTGCTGTTGTTAGTCTTGTGTCTTGTAATGAAAAAACAAAAGATTATGTGACACTTTCCGGACATTTTGA
>JANTFW010000039.1 GCA_024763245.1 Flavobacteriaceae bacterium
TGATAAATCGTATTTCTTTTCTTTTCGCTAATTATGGTAGTGCCTGCTGCCAGGTCCCCTAAACGTTGCCCTTTTCCGTTTAACAAAATTGTTAACAGCGCCACCGATCCTGATGAAATACTAATATCAACGATGCGAAGTACCCAACGTAACAAATAGCTGCCAAATGTAGGTTTAGATCCATCCACCTTTACTACTCTAATTTTATTAATGTATTTACCCGGCGTTTGCCCATTCATTAAACTTTCAAAAAGTAGGCTGTAGAAAAATACCGGTAGACTTAGCACCAACCAATATATGTAATTATCCATATTGTCGTCAAAATGCATAGCAATTAATAATTTTGATATTACGAAATAATATACCATAATGATAAGCATATCAATAACAAATGACCCCACTCGTGTACTTATGTGTGCAATATTCTGCTGAATACTGACATTTTGTGCAGTTTCTATTTGAAAACTATCCATTTTTTTCGTTAATTTGGGGGCAAATATACAAAGAAGTTTTATGTCTTGACGAAGCCTATTTGTATGCTAGTTAAACGAACAAGATTCAAAAAAAATGCGTGAAGCTGCTTTTATTAAACAAAACAAAGCTCGTTGGCAGCTTTTTGAGGCAGTTATCGCTAAAAAAGAATCGGTTAATCCGGATCAACTAGCCGATTTATATATCGAAATTACTGATGATTTGAGTTATGCCAAAACCTTTTATCCACAAAGTAACACCGAAGCTTATCTTAACAGCATAGCCTCACAGGCTCACCAAAAAATATACAAAACAAAAAAAGAAAGTACCAATAGATTGGTTCATTTCTTTAAGGAAGAATTTCCTCTTGAATTTTATCATTATCAAAAAGAACTACTCCTTGCTTTTTTAGTTTTTGCATTTTTTACTATTGTCGGTGCTTACTCCTCGGCAACAGATGGTAATTTTGTGCGACTTATTATGGGAGATGCTTATGTCAACAAAACCCTAGAAAATATTGAAAGTGGCGACCCTATGGCTGTTTATAAGAGTCAAGACGAAGGAGCTATGTTTCTTGCCATTACTATAAACAATATAAGAGTTGCTATGTATGCCTTTATCTTAGGTATTTTATTTTCTGTTGGTTCTCTTTATATAATGATGAATAATGGTATTATGCTCGGTTCCTTTCTCTATTTTTTTTACGAGCGGGATTTATTATGGGAATCTTCGCGAACAATTTGGATACATGGAACCATTGAAATATCGGTCATTATCGTTGCCGGAGCAGCCGGGTTAGTCGTGGGCAATGGCATACTTTTTCCCGGAACCTATACACGTTTAGCTTCTTTTATGAAAAGTATTAAAGCCGGTTTAAAAATAATGGTCAGTACTATTCCATTTTTTATTGTAGCCGGATTTTTAGAAGGATTCGTAACCCGACACACCGAAATGCCGGATCTTTTGGCATTGCTAATCATTGCCATTTCTTTATTTGTGATACTCTACTATTATGTATTTTATCCGATCCGAATAACCCGGAAAAAAGAACACGAAAAATTATTGGAACAATCACTTAAATAAAAAGTAAAATGTTAGAAAACAAACCCATGATTATCTTTAAAAAAGAGCGAGATTTAGGCGCTATTATTACCGATACTTTCAAATTTATCCGCGATAACTGGAAAGCCTATTTTGGTACACTAATTAAAATTATCGGTCCGGTACTTATTCTTGTGCTTATTGTCGTAATGGGATTCCTTTACTCTTTTGGCGATATGTTTCAAAACATTCAAAACCAAAATATCGATGATCCTTCTCAAGTTTTTTCAAGCATTTTACCTTGGTATGGTGGACTAATTCTTAGTATTATAGTACTTTACACGCTAATGTCTATGACTTCTCTGTTCTTTATTAAACACTACATAGAACATAATGGGCAAACCTCATTTGAGTATGTGAAAGAGCAAGTTTTACAAAATTTTTGGCGTTTTTTGGGCTTAGGGGTTCTAATAACTCTGTCTATAATTGCAGGAGTATTCTTTTGTATTTTACCCGCTTATTATTTAATGATTGTACTTTCATTAGCAGCACCGATTCTTGTTTTTGAAGGTAGAGATGTTACCGACTCCTACAGTCATTCTTTTACATTAATTAAAGGGCAATGGTGGAACACCTTTGGGGTGGTATTTGTAGTAGGCTTGTTAATTATGGTTTTAAGCTCTGCTTTTTCAATTCCGGCTTTTATTTATCAAATGGTTCGAATGGCTACTGTTATTAATGATAATGATCCGTCACGAATGTTTGAAATGTTCCAAGATCCTATTTACATTGGGTTAAACGTATTATCCTATTCTTTTCAATTTATGCTGTATTCCATAACTATGATTTCAAGCGTTTTTATATATTACGATCTTAATGAACAAAAAAACGCCACCGGAACCATAGAACAAATTGATAAATTAGGGGAATAACTAGTGAAAAAACTACTACTATATAGTCTTATTTTGCTTCTGTCCTACCCAGTGTTTTCACAGGCGGATAGTATTCGTTATGATAAGACACCTGTTGTAGTACGAAAGTTTACCCCCAAACAACTGGATAAATATAAAAAAGATAAAGATTTTAATTACCTAGTAGAAAAAACCGAGCCCACGCTGCTTGATCGAATCATTGACTGGATTAAGCATCAATTATATCGATTCTTTAGTTGGCTTTTTGGAGAACAACGTGCCGGAAGTATACTTGCTTTTATCATTGGTGCTTTACCCTATATTGTTGGGATTATTTTGTTATTTCTTATACTTAAGGTTTTTCTGAATGTACGTACCGAAACCCTCATTTCCGGAAGTGCAAAAAAAACTAAGATCAATATTATTGAAGAAGAAGATATCATCAAAAACAAGAATATAAAAGAATTGATAGACAAGGCTTTATATAACAAAAATTACCGATTAGCTATTCGTTATTGGTATCTATATACCTTACAAATTCTGGAACAAAAAGAAATTATTCAATGGGAACAACAAAAAACCAATCACGATTATGAACGTGAAATTGCCAATAAAACACTACAAGCTAACTTTATAGAAATTACGTATTTGTATGATTTTGTTTGGTATGGTAATTTTGATATTGACAAAAATCTCTATCAAAAAGCAACCCAAATGTTTACCGCATTAGAAACTAGACTAAAATAAGCCGAAATGGATAAAACCTTAAAGATATACATCGGATTATTTGTGTTAGCTGTTTTAGCTATGTTTTTTTATGAATCGTCAAAACCCAAACCCATTAATTGGTATCCGTCATATGTCAAGAAACATAAAATTCCGTATGGCACTTATATACTCTATCACGAATTAGAGGATTTATTCCCTGAAAAAGAAATAAAGGATATCCCTATCTCTCCATATATCTATTTAAAAAATAAAACGAGAGAAGGTACCTACCTTTTTATTGATGAATCCATTAATTTTGATGAAGAAACCTTTAATTTACTTCTAGATTTTGTAGCCAGTGGCAACGAAGTTTTCTTATCGACAAAAGGCTGTAACATTGATACCCTAGGATTAAAAACGAAAGCCATTTACAAAAAAAAGATGTCGGATAAGCCTTATTTCAAATTGTACAATGCTCAGTTTGGAAATAAAGAATATAGCTTTGACAGGTATTTTAAAAATGTTGTTTTTTCGGAGATTGATACGACAAAAGTTAGGGTTCTGGGTCAATCCGGTTATATAGATCAAGAAGGGAACCGAACCAATAGCGGAATAAATTTCATTAAATATCCTTACGGAAAAGGAAATTTCTATTTTCACACTTTTCCTGAAGCTTTTACCAACTATCAATTGTTAAATAGCCCTAATGAAACTTATGCCTCGGATATGTTATCCTATATTAATACTAAGGATCAAGCCTTAATATGGGATGCCTACTACAAAACAGGAAAAAGCAGGATTAGCTCTCCAATGCATTATATTCTATCACAAAAATCGTTAAAATGGGCCTATTTTTTTATCCTTATGGGCGTATTGTTTTTTATTATTTTTGAAGGCAAGCGTAAACAGCGAAGCATCCCCATTCTTTCCCCGCTAAAAAACCAAACTCTGGCTTTTACAAGAACCATTGCCAATATGTATTTTGAAAAACAAGAGCATAAAAATATTGCCGAACACAAAATACAATATCTATTAGAATATATCCGAACCAAACATCGAATGGCTACAGATACTATTGATGCTGTTTTTATTAAGAATCTCAGTGCCCGTAGCAACCACAGCGAAGAAAGTGTAACACAATTATTTAACTACATTGCCTATATTCATAAAAAGAATAAGATTACACCATTAGGATTAGAAGAATTAAACAAAATGATAGAACGATTCAAAGACGAATCAAAATAAGACAAACCGCTTAAAAACCTAGAAAATACTATTATGGAAAATAATGAAATGAATTTTGAAAACCGCGTAGATCTTGGTGCTTTAAAAGAATCCGTATCTAAGATAAAACAAGAACTCGGTAAAATAATTGTTGGACAAGAAGAATTTATCGATTTGTTAATGGTGGCCTTACTAGCCAATGGTCACGTACTTATAGAAGGCGTTCCGGGAGTAGCTAAAACCATTACGGCCAAATTGTTAGCCAAGACCATAAAAACAGGATTTAGCCGAATACAATTTACGCCGGACTTAATGCCTAGTGATGTATTGGGAACGTCTGTTCTAAATATGAAAACTACCGATTTTGAATTTAAAAAAGGCCCTATATTTTCAAATATTGTTCTTATTGATGAAATTAACCGAGCACCTGCCAAAACCCAAGCAGCTCTTTTTGAAGTAATGGAAGAACGTCAAGCCAGTATAGATGGGAACACCTATCCTATGGGGAAACCTTTTATGGTATTAGGTACGCAAAACCCTATTGAACAAGAAGGAACCTATGCATTACCCGAAGCACAACTTGACCGTTTTTTGTTTAAAATTAATGTAGGTTATCCAAATTTAGAAGAAGAAATCTTAATACTCAAGACAAACAACGACAGAAAAGGAGTTATCGCACAAAAATTTATTGAACCTATACTATCCGAAACCGAATTAATTGAGTATAAAAATAAAGTTTTTGATATCGTAATAGAAGACAAAATACTGCAATATATCGCAACATTAATTACCAAAACCAGAAATCACCCTCACCTTTACCTAGGGGGATCACCTCGTGCCAGCATTGCCGTAATGCAGGCTGCTAAAGCCTATGCGGCCATAAATGGACGTGATTTTGTAATACCCGAAGATATTAAAAAAGTACTTTATCCGGTATTGCGTCATCGTATTATTTTAACACCGGAACGTGAAATGGAAGGAATGACACCCGATAAAGTGATAAAAATGATTGAACAATCAGTTGAAGTTCCAAGATAAACAGCACCGAACATTCGCTATAGTAACCAACACTTTGTGACGAGATGCCCATACTAAAAATATTTAAAAATCTATACATTCATCCTACTTTCTTTTTATATTTAAGCGGGCTTGTAATATTATTTTTAGGATCGTACTGGTTTCCTGTTATATATAATTTTGCTTGGTTTGTCGTGATGGGTTTAGGGATGTTGTTTTTGATTGACATGATTCTTCTATTTCGATTTAAAAAAGCCTTTGTCGCCAACCGAAAGCTCACCGAAAAATTCTCCAATTCTGATGAAAATAGAATTCCCGTTAGCTTGGAGAACTATTATCCATTTACAGCCATAGTAAAAGTTATTGATGAGATTCCTTTTCAATTCCAAAAAAGAGATTTTGAGTATAAAACTCCTATTGACAGTAATGAAACACACGACTTCCATTACTCTTTACGTCCTGTAGAACGGGGAGAATACCATTTTGGAAACCTAATATGTTATGTGTCCAGCCCATTACATATAGTAGCTAGAAGGTACACCTTTAATAAATCCCAAAAAGTTGCCGTGTACCCTTCGTATATACAAATGAAAAAATATGAGTTTTTAGCTATGAGTAATCGACTCACAGAATTTGGTCTAAAAAAAATACGCCGGATCGGTCACACTATGGAGTTCGAGCAAATAAAAAATTACATCTCCGGAGATGACATTCGCACTATCAATTGGAAAGCCACAGCTAAAAAAGGACAATTGATGATTAACCAATACCAAGACGAAAAATCACAACCTATATATAGTATCATAGATTTGGGACGGGTTATGAAAATGCCGTTCGAAGGATTAAAACTTCTTGATTATGCTATTAATTCTTGTTTGGCTTTTTCAAACATTGCCCTACGTAAAAACGATAAAGCCGGTTTAATTAGTTTTTCTAAAAAAGTATCGACTATGGTCGCCGCCAGTAATAAAAAAACACATCTCCAAGTTATTAATGAAGCGCTTTACAATACAACCACTTCATTTACCGATTCCGATTTTGGCTATTTACATGCCTATATAAAACGTAAAATAAAACAACGCAGTTTACTGATTCTATACACCAATTTTGAACATATTTCTGCGATGAAAAGACAGTTACCTTTTTTACAAGCTATATCTAAAAAACACCTCTTGGTTTGTGTACTCTTTGAGAATACCGAATTAGACGATCTGATTATGCAAAATGCAGAGAATTTACAAGATATCTATACCAAAACCATCGCTGAAAAATTTGCTTTTGAAAAACGACTTATTGTAAAAGAGTTATCCAAAAGGGGAATTAATGCCATATTGACAAAACCGAAACATTTAACTGTAAATGTAATTAATAAATATTTAGAGTTTAAAGCAAAAAATCTAATTTAATGAAAGGCTGAGTTTCCTTTTTTTTTGTTACATTTGCATTATTACAAACCATATATAATTATACTATTATGAAAAAAATTCTTTTTATTTTACTTGCCGTATTTACTTTTAGCTTTGTACAGGCACAAGACTTTCATTTTGGCGCTAAAGCCGGTGTTAATTTAGCAAATTTATCATCTTCTAATTCTGAATTCAATAATATGATTAAAGGACGAACTGCTTACCACGTAGGTGTTGTGGCAGAGATTTCTTTTTCAGATGCCTTTTCGGTACAACCCGAACTACTGTATTCTTCTTTAGGAGCTAGCTTTGATACTTCTGCTTCTATGAGAAGAGCCAGTGATTCAAGTCCAGATTATGTTATAAATTATTTAAGCGTACCTGTTATGGCCAAATATTATGTTGCCGATGGTTTTAGCTTAGAACTAGGGCCACAAATTGGTTTTCTTACGGGAGCAAAAGTAACAGATGGTACTAATGAAGAAGATATTAAAGACTATTTTGAATCCACTGATTTTGGACTAGGTTTTGGTGCCGGATACAAAATGGAAAACGGTTTGTTCTTTAACGCTCGTTATGGGCTAGGACTTTCTAATATTTCAAAAGATGCTAGTGATGGTGATTGGGTAAAAAATAATGCATTCCAATTTTCTGTTGGTTTTATGTTTAACTAGACTTCTTATAAACTTTTAAAAAAACCCGCTATATAGCGGGTTTTTCTGTACTACAACATATTGTAAATAACCTAAAAATTGAAAAAAATCACTCATAAGTGGAACAAAAAATATATATTTGTACTGTATTTTAACATTTAAATTTATACTATTATGAAAAAAATCCTTTTTATTTTTATCGCTGTATTTATGTTCTCTTTTGCTAATGCACAGGACATATCTTTTGGTTTAAAAGCCGGTTTAAACCTAGCGAGCATGCACAGTTCCGACTCAAACTTTAATGATGCTGTTTCAGGAAGAACTGCTTTTCATGCGGGTGCTGTGGCTGAGTTTTCCTTTTCTGATCAATTCTCCTTACAACCCGAGGTCCTTTATACTTCATTAGGATCTACTTTTGATTTTGGTTCCGTATCTAGAGCAAGTGACACTAAAGTTGATTTTATTGCTAATTATTTAGCTATTCCTGTAATGGCCAAATACTATGTTGCTGATGGTTTTAGCCTAGAAGCTGGACCACAAATTGGTTTTCTTTTGAGTGCCAAAGCAAAAAATGATACGAATGAAGAAGATATAAAAGATGCTTATGAATCCACCGATTTTGGTGCTGCCTTTGGTGCCGGATACAAAATGGAAAACGGTTTATTCTTTAACGCTCGTTATGGGTTAGGATTTTCTAATGTTTTCAAAGATGCAGCGGATGGTGAATGGGTTAAAAATAATGCATTCCAATTTTCTGTTGGTTTTATGTTTAACTAAACCTTTTACAATTTTTATTGAACAAACCCGCTTTATAGCGGGTTTTTTTGTATTCTCTCTAGCACAAAACATACTAAAATGATATAAATCATATTTAATTATTAGAAGTAGCATAACTTTGTATACTATCTTAACATTTAAATTTATACTATTATGAAAAAAATCCTTTTAATTTTTATCGCTGTATTTATGTTCTCTTTTGCTAATGCACAGGACATATCTTTTGGCTTAAAAGCCGGTTTAAACTTGGCGAATATGAACAGTTCTAATTCAGAGTTTAATGATCTCCTTTCAGGAAGAACTGCTTTTCATGCGGGTGCTGTTGCTGAGTTTTCCTTTTCTGATCAATTCTCCTTACAACCCGAGGTCCTTTATACTTCATTAGGAACCACTGTTGACTATGGCTCTGTATCGAGAGCAAGTGATACTAGTTATGATATTATCGCTAATTATTTAGCTATCCCTGTAATGGCCAAATATTATGTTGCTGATGGTTTTAGCCTAGAAGTAGGGCCACAAATTGGTTTTCTTTTGAGTGCCAAAGCAAAAAATGATACGAATGAAGAAGATATGAAAGATAACTTTGAATCTACTGATTTTAGTGCTGCCTTTGGTGCCGGATACAAAATGGAAAACGGTTTGTTCTTTAACGCTCGTTATGGCTTAGGACTTTCTAATATTTCAAAAGATGCAAGTGATGGTGATTGGGTAAAAAATAATGCATTCCAATTTTCTGTTGGCTTTATGTTTAACTAAAGCTTTTTATAAACTTTTTTAAAAACCCGCTAAATAGCGGGTTTTTTTGTTTTACACTCTAGCACAAAACATACTAAAATGATATAAATCATATTTAATCGTTACAAGAAGTATAACTTTGTATATCTTAACATTTAAATTAATACTATTATGAAAAGAATCCTTTTTATTTTTATCGCTGTATTTATGTTCTCTTTTGCTAATGCACAGGACATATCTTTTGGTTTAAAAGCCGGTTTAAACCTGACAAATATGCACAGTTCTAATTCAGACTTTAATAACGCTGTTTCAGGAAGAACTGCTTTTCACGTAGGTGCTGTTGCGGAGTTTGCCTTTTCTGATCAATTTTCCTTACAACCCGAGGTCCTTTATACTTCATTAGGAAGCGATATTGACTATGGCTCTGAATCTAGGGTAAGTGATACCCAAAAAAGTATAATTGGAAATTATTTAGCTATCCCTGTAATGGTCAAATATTATGTTGCCGATGGTTTTAGCCTAGAAGCAGGACCACAAATTGGTTTTCTTTTGAGTGCCAAAGCAAAAACTGGTTCTCAGGAACTTGATGCTAAAGATGCATTTGAATCTACTGATTTTAGTGCTGTCTTTGGCGCTGGATACAAAATGGAAAACGGTTTGTTCTTTAATGCTCGTTATGGACTAGGACTTTCTAATATTTCTAAAGAAGTATCTGATGGTGATTGGGTAAAAAATAATGTATTTCAGTTTTCTGTAGGTTTTATGTTTAACTAAAGCTTTTACATTTTTTATTTAACAAACCCGCTATAAAGCGGGTTTTTTTATTCTACGTCCCTTGAAAAACCCAAATCAAAAAAACTGATGATTTAAGCAATTTTTTCTTTCTCAAAAGGTTAACCACTCAAAAAAAAGAGTTTACTGTGAGTTTCATTATTATCGGACACTAAATTTGAACCGAAAATCACCTGCTACAATGGGCTTATTCCGTATATTTACCCTATGAAATGGCAAGACGTATTAGCAGATTATAGTTCGTATTTATTACTGGAAAGGGGTTTATCGAAACACTCTATCCAAGCCTATTCTAATGATATAAAAAAACTGATTAACTATTTACAATCCCATAATATTAAGGTTTCTCCGCTAGAGATTGATAGAGAACATATTCATCAATTTATCTACGAAACAGCTCAGGTCGTAAGTCCAAGAACCCAGTCGCGTATCATTTCAGGTTTACGCAGCTTTTTTGACTACCTTGTCTTTGAAGGCCATCGAAATGATAATCCTACTTCATTACTCGAAACACCAAAAATTGGCAGAAAACTGCCGGATACTCTTTCTACCGAAGAAATAGATCTACTGTTAAGCCAAATAGATCTTAGTCATCCTCAAGGAGAAAGAAATCGTACTATGCTAGAAACTTTGTACGGTTGTGGCTTACGAGTATCTGAATTAATCCATTTAAAAATATCCGACTTATTCTTTAAAGAAGGTTTTATACGGGTTATTGGAAAGGGCAATAAGCAGCGATTTATCCCGATTAATGAAACTAATCAGCGTTATATAAATACCTATGTTTCACAAATCCGAAATCATAGTAACCTCAAAAAAGGAGAAGAAGACATCCTATTTTTAAATCGGAGAGGAAATCGACTTACGCGAAATATGGTTTTTATGATTCTAAAAGAATTAGTAGTAAAATCAGGGATTGCAAAAAAAATAAGTCCACATACTTTAAGACACTCTTTTGCAACACATCTACTGGAAAATGGTGCCGATCTACGCTCTATACAACAGATGTTAGGTCACGAAAGTATCACTACTACCGAAATATATGTACATCTCGATCGAAAATATCTACGAAAAATGGTAGAAAAATACCACCCTAGAGCAAAAAAATGATTGGAAATTAACCCCCTACCCGCTTTACTTTATAGCCCTCATTTTGTAAAAGTTTCATGATTTTATCCCGGTTATTTCCTTGAATAATAATTTCTCCATCTTTTACACTACCTCCAACACCGCATTTGTTTTTTAGCCTTTTTCCCAACTGCTTTAAATCGGTTTCGCTACCCTCAAATCCTTTGATAACAGTCACTATTTTTCCGCCTCTGCCTTTATTAGAAAAATGAGCTTCTAGAGACTGTGAGCTAGGCTCTAAGGCTTTTTCGTTAGGATGATTTTCATCTGAATCTACATTAGTATCTTTTGTAGAATAGACCAATCCTCCCAAATCCGAAAAACTAGAATATTTCTTTTTATTCATAATAGTCCTTTATCTTTTAATCGTTTTATTCTTCTTTTTTTTCTAATTTGTAATATACTTGCGACGATAAAAAGTATCACAAATGCAGCTATTAATGCATACGAGCAAAACTCACATTTATCTTTAATCTTTACCGAAAAAAGAAGTGCGGCAATAGAAAGCAAATAAAATTGTAAGGGTTTGGATTGTCCCATTAGTTATTACTTTTAATTTTGTTCCAAATAAAAATCAAAGTAGCCAATAATTCAAATACTATTCCTAAACCCAATAATATTTCTGCTTGGCTCCATTTAAAAAACTTACCGATTATCCCTATAATAACTAAGAATATTCCAAAGGTAAACGTAGACTGTACTGTTTTATTCATAATAACTATTATTCTTTACTACTATCCCAAATAAAAAAAATAAACGTTAATGCAAAAGAAATACCTTAAACGATAAAAACATACTTCATATAAGGCCGCTTTACAAAATCGCCAATGGCTCCAATCATCGTTTGTTGCAAGCCTATAGCTAATGCAATTTTAACTTTTTTACTCATCATTATTTATTCTTAAAAGGTATTAAATAGGCAATGGTATAGTTAAACCCGATTCCTCCTTTATTAAGATAAACACGTTGAAATCCGGGAATATATAAATTGGCAAAACCATCCGGTTCTTGCTCGCTTAGTAGTTTTTTGAATTGAATGGAGGTCGTTAAAAACAAATTGTTAAAAAGTGCCACTTTCAATCCAAAATGGATCTCTAACCAATGCGCATTTAAACCTTCGTATAATGCATTAGGACTTTCCACTTGCGTTCCAAAATAATTATCTAAATCTAATACCGTAACTTCTTGTAGTTCTTGAGAAAAACTACTAAAACCATACCGCATACCAAAATACACTTCATTATTCATTCCTTGCCAATTCTCATAAGCATTGTAATTAAATCCTACTTTAAAATAGCTCCCCTTGGTTTGAAATTTTAAATAATCCTCTTCAACAGGTTCCGATTCGTAACCTAGCTCTACAGCGGCATACCAATCTTTTGCCACACGATAATCTCCTGTTAGTTCTATACCCAAATCTTCTTTCTGAATAGTCTGTATTAACGGGCGACTTATATCAATACCCAAACGTAAACCATAAGACTGTTTATATCCTAAGGAATCTTTTTTTTCTTGTGCGTTCATAAAAAACAACACGAATAAAAACAGAGTACTAATGCAATATTTTAAGATGTGCTGCTGCTTCATTACTTATTATTTGTGGTGTACTAATCATCTCTAGACTCTGCGTCCAGTAATGGGTAAGATCGGTTGCATCAGTTAGTTCAAAATTGTATTTAAATCCACATGATCGCGAAACAAAAATTTCTTGTTTATCATAAGAAATATACAAGGTATCTATCACATTATTTGTGGAAAGTAGATATTTTGTAAAGACCGCATTAGTGTTTAATGGAAGAGCAATGCTATCTGTTGTACTATCCTTATACAAACTATCTTTATCTTCTGCCCATACATACAAATGAGAAACTTCCCTAGGCATTGTACTGTTCGTAATATCATAAAAACGTACAATCATTTTTGGAGTTAAGACCGTTTCTGTACAAATATCATCTACTTCACACCCCATAAGTGTTACTAAAGTAATTAGGAATAATAAAATAGGTTTATATCTCATAACTACACGTTTAAAACTAAAAGCACAACATTTTCTACGTGATGTGTTTGTGGAAACATATCTACCACCTGCATTCTCGTAATGGTATATTTATCTTTCATCAAAGCCAAATCACGAGCTTGAGTGGCTGAATTACAACTCACATATACAATTTTCTTGGGCGCTATTTTTAATAATTGTTCCACGACTTTTTTATGCATCCCATCTCTGGGAGGATCGGTAATAACCACATCCGGATGTTGGTGTAAAGATAAGAAATCATCTGTAAAAACCTCTTTCATATCACCCACTACAAATTCTACATTATCAATTTGATTATTTTTAGCATTGATTTTGGCATCCTCAATAGCCTCAGGAACCGATTCCACACCTACTACAAATTTAGCTTTTTTGGCTATAAATTGTGCGATAGTTCCTGTGCCGGTATATAAGTCATAAACAATTTCATCACCTTGTAAATCTGCAAAATCTCTGGCAATTTTATACAGTTCGTAGGCTTGCTTAGAGTTGGTCTGATAAAATGATTTAGCATTAATTTTAAATCGAAGATCCTCCATAACCTCCTCAATATAATCTTTACCCCGATAAAGCACTATTTTTTGATCATAAATAGAGTCGTTTGCTTTTGCATTTATTACATATTGTAAAGAGGTTATTTCAGGAAACTTTTGAGCAACAGCCTCCATTAATTGGGCAATTTTTTTCGGTTCATCTTTATAGAATTGGAGGAGTAACATAAGCTCCCCTGTAGTACTGATTCGAATCATCATTGTACGCAATAGCCCTTTTTGTAAGCGAGGATTAAAGAAGGAAAATCCATTTTCGATCGCATAGTCTTTAACAAAATTCCGAATTGCATTAGATGGCTCTTCTTGTAAATGACAGTGTTCTATATCTAAAATTTTATCCCACATTCCGGCAATATGAAATCCACAAGCAGGATAGGCCTCTAAGGCTTCTTCGGACTTAATTTCTTCCCAAGTGAGCCATCGTTTTTCCGCAAAAGAAAACTCCATCTTATTTCGATAATAATAGGTGTCATTACAACCTAAAATAGGCGTAATTTCCGGCAAAATAAGATGTCCAATGCGTTCTAGGTTTTGGATTACCTCCTTTTCTTTATAAAAAAGTTGGTGTTTATACGCCATATGTTGCCATTTACAACCACCGCAATACTCAAAATGTTGACAAACGGGTTGGGTTCTTTTTTCAGAATATTTCTGAAAAGAAAGAATCTTGGCCTCATAAAATGATTTACGTTGTTTTCCGGTTTGCACATTGACTATATCACCCGGAACAGCTCCGTTTAAAAAAACAATCTTTCCGTCCGGTGCTTTTGCAACTGCTTTACCTTTTGCTCCGGCATCCAGCACTTCTAGATTCTCAAATATTTTTGGTTTTTTATGTCTTCGTCCCATATATGGCAAAAATAAAAAAAGCACCCTTATAGCAAGGGTGCTTTATCAATAAAGTTGTGTTAAACTACTAACTAGTTTAAAGAACGAATATAAGCCGCAATAGAAGCTAACTCATCTCCGGTCATTTTTTTAGTAATTTCAAGGTTGGGTTGCATTACCGCAAATTGAGCAGGATCAACGATAGCCTCAGCACCGCCTTTTAAGAATTTTACCAAGTTTCCATTTTTTTCTTTGTACACTTTGGCAACCTCTTTGTAAGAAGGTCCTACAAATTTAGCATCATCTTTATGACAAGCTACACAGCCACCTTTACCTTTAATTATGGCAAGTCCGGCTTTTTCCTGATCGGTTAATTCTTTAGTTGCTGTTTCGGCTACTTCTTTAGCTTCATTAGCCACTTCTTTTACAGTTTCTTTTACTTCTTTTGCTGTTTCTTTAACAGCTTCTGTAGCTTTATCTGCTTTTTTATCTCCTTTACAAGAGGTAAAAGAAAAGGCTACACCTGAGATAAGCACAAGAGCTAGAATTAGTTTTTTCATAATTGAATTGGTTTTAATATTAATGTTACAAGATGCAAATATACAAATTCACAAGCATTTAAGTATGACAATATCATAAAATTTTATCGAATAAAAAAGTTTTATCACTAATTTTATTTCCTATAAAAAATATAGTAATTTGCAGACAATTAAATCAGGTGAATAAATATCATTTTCTAATTAAATAAATAACTTTACGAATGACAGATACTTTAAATTCAGCACAAGCTATTGCCTTAGAGAATCAATACGGTGCACATAACTACCATCCACTTCCCGTAGTACTTTCTAAAGGAGAAGGTGTTTATGTCTGGGATGTGGAAGGAAAGAAATACTACGACTTCTTATCAGCCTATTCTGCTGTAAATCAGGGACATTGCCATCCTAAAATTATTGGAGCGTTAACAGAGCAAGCTCATAAACTAACCCTCACGTCAAGGGCTTTTTATAATGATATGCTCGGTAAACAAGAAAAATATATGTCGGAACTTTTTGGTTACGACAAGTTATTACCTATGAATACCGGTGCCGAAGCCGTAGAAACAGCCATTAAATTAACCCGTAAATGGGCCTATGAAAAAAAAGGTATTCCTGAAAAAAAAGCCAATATTATTGTTTGCGAAAATAATTTTCACGGTAGAACAACTACTATTATTTCCTTTTCAAATGATCCGGATGCTCGAAAAAACTTTGGGCCTTATACTCCAGGTTTTATAAAAATACCTTATGACAATATAGATGCTTTAGAAAATGCCATTGAATCCAACGAGCATATCGCCGGATTTTTAGTGGAACCTATTCAAGGAGAAGCTGGGGTTTATGTCCCTACCGAAGGCTATTTAGCCAAGGCAAAAGCGCTTTGTGAAAAACACCATATTTTATTTATTGCTGACGAAGTACAAACCGGTATTGCTCGTACAGGAAAGCTTTTGGCAGTACAACATGAAAATGTCAAACCCGATGTATTAATTATGGGAAAAGCTCTTTCCGGTGGTGCCTACCCTATCTCCGCCGTAATGGCCAATGATAACATAATGGATGTTATAAAACCCGGACAGCACGGTTCTACTTTTGGTGGAAACCCGCTTGCTGCCGCAGTGGTTATGGCTGCATTAGATGTTATTCAGGAGGAAAAGCTCGCTGAAAATGCACAAGAATTAGGCACTTTGTTTCGTGAAGAAATAGAGAAAATAGTACCCAAATACAATTTGTTAAAATCGGTGCGTGGTAAAGGATTGCTGAACGCTATATTAATTAATGATACAGAAGATAGTGATACGGCTTGGAATATCTGTCTTAAACTAAGAGATAACGGATTGTTGGCAAAACCCACTCACGGTAATATCATACGATTTGCTCCACCTTTAGTGATGAACAAAGAACAATTATTAGAGTGTGTTTCTATCATTGACAAAACATTTTCTGAGTATAACTAATAATCATTAGCTATAAAAAAAGCATCTGGTTTATTCAGATGCTTTTTTTTTATGGTAATGATGCCCTTTTGGCGGTACCGGATCGTAGCCACTCCCTCCCCACGGATGACAGCTCGAAATCCGTTTTATAGCTAGCCAACCTCCTTTAAATAAACCATGAACTTTTAAGGCCTCCACCGTGTAATGAGAGCAGGTGGGCTGATATCGACACGAACTCGGGGTATATGGAGATATTGCCACTTGATAAAAGCGAACCAGAAGGACAAAGGGAGCAATCAATATTTTTTTTAAAACAGCCATTACATCTTAAACTAAAAAATTACTATTGTATTACGTAGGTTGTCCCTTCTTTACTATCCTTTAATTGAACTCCTTTGTCTAATAAATCATCTCTAATTTTATCCGACAGTGCCCAATCTTTGTTTGCTCTGGCCTCATTACGCATAGCTATCAACATTTCTACAACCCCATCTAAAACGGTATTACTTTGTTGTCTTTCTATATTTTCTAATCCCAACACATCGTAAGTAAAGACATGCATCGTAGTGATAAGGCTTTGTAAATCGGCAGCTGTAATAGTCTCTTTTTTATCCCTAATCGAATTAATGTGTCGTACAGCTTCAAAGAGTTGAGCTATTAATACAGGCGTGTTAAAATCGTCATTCATCGCATCATAACAATTCTGTTTCCACGCCTTTACGTCAAATGAAGAGGTCTTACCCGTCGTTAAGGTTTCAGCTGTTTTAAGAGCCTCCATTAATTTATAATAGCCCTTTTCAGCGGCTTCAATAGCTTCGCTGGAAAAATCTAAAATACTTCTATAATGTGCCTGTAACATAAAGAAACGAACTACAGGTGGCGCAAAAGCTTTTTTAAGTTTATCAGTGGTTCCTTCGTAAATTTCTGCAGGTAAAATATTATTTCCGGTAGATTTTGCCATCTTCATCCCATTTAGTGTTAACATATTGGCATGCATCCAATAGTTAACCGGCGTAACTCCATTGCTGGCAACAGATTGTGCTATTTCGCATTCGTGATGTGGAAATTTTAGATCCATACCACCACCGTGAATATCAAAACGTTCTCCCAAATATTTAGTGCTCATCGTGCTACACTCCAGATGCCAACCGGGGAAACCAATACTCCAAGGCGAAGGCCAGCGCATAATATGTTGGGATTCTGCCTTTTTCCATAAGGCAAAATCCTGAGGGTTTTTCTTATCGGACTGACCATCTAAAGTCCTTGTATTATGTATGGCCTCTTCCACAACTCTTCCCGATAAAACACCATAATGGTGTTGCTCATTATATTTTAAAACATCAAAATATACCGACCCATTTACTTCATAGGCAAAGCCATTATCCAAGATGCTTTTAATAACTGCTATCTGCTCCACAATATGACCTGTTGCAGTGGGTTCTATACTCGGTGGAATATTGTTAAATTTATCTAATATATGATGAAAGTCAACCGTATATTTTTGTACCACTTCCATTGGTTCAATTTTCTCCAGTCTGGCTTTTTTAGCAATTCGATCCTCTCCTTCATCAGCATCATTTTCTAGATGGCCGGCATCGGTGATATTACGAACATAACGCACTTTATATTCCAAATGTTTTAGATATCTAAATATCATATCAAATGACATAAAGGTACGTACATTCCCTAAATGAACATTACTATATACTGTAGGGCCACAAACATACATCCCGACAAAGCCTTCTTCAATGGGTTTAAAAACCTCTTTCTTTTTGGAAAGGGAATTATAAATCTTTAGTGTTTGATTCTGATATAATGGCATGTTACTTCATTTTAAAGCGGTAAAGATAATTAGAATTTGGAATGTAAGATTACCTATTCCGTAATAAAGACACTTTTTATATAAATTAAACCCCTTACTTGCCTATCGATACATACAAAATAAAGGCAATTGTTATCTCAATTCATTTCTTCTAAAAATATTTAACTCCTCATATACAAGCGTTTACTTCGAGTAATTTTTTTTCAGGCTTCGAATAGGAACAAATAGTCAGCTTTTATAAGGATCTTAAATCTTAGATAGGTGATAATGATAAGAATTTGTAACTTGCCTCCCTAAAATGAAGCGTACAAAAAAAAATAAGAATACTTTAAAAGAGGTAAAAGGAATTATTTCCCCTGCTACTATTCAAAAACAATCTATTCAAAAGATTCAGTCAAAGCGATTATCAGATCCTAAAACACTTATTGCAGGCATTAAAGAGTCAAGCATTAGTTTACTGAGTAAAGCCATAACAATAGTAGAAAGCACGAAGCCGGCACATCAAGAAGTAGCTCAAGAAATAATTAAAGCGTGTTTACCTTTATCAGGAAACAGTATCCGAATTGGAATTACAGGAGTTCCGGGAGTGGGTAAAAGTACGTTTATCGAAAGTTTGGGAAAACATTTAACCAATATGGGTAAAAAAGTAGCCGTATTAGCCGTTGACCCTAGTAGTAGTCTCCATAAAGGAAGTATTCTTGGAGACAAAACTCGTATGGAAAATTTAGTAAAAAACCCAAGTGTTTATATTAGACCCTCGGCTTCGGGTAATACTCTAGGAGGTGTTACCAAAAAAACAAGAGAAACCATTTTGTTATGTGAAGCTGCCGGATTTGATGTTATTTTAATTGAAACCGTTGGTGTGGGTCAAAGTGAAACTGCGGTACACTCTATGGTTGACTTTTTCCTTTTACTCAAATTAGCGGGGGCTGGTGATGAATTACAAGGCATAAAACGCGGTATTATAGAAATGGCAGATGCCATAGTAATTAACAAAGCTGACGGTGAGATGATTGCTATCGCTGAAATGGCTAAAAATGCATTTAATAATGCCTTACATCTATATCCTCAAAAAGAAAATCAATGGACTCCCAAGGTGTTTACTTGCAGCGCATTGCATGATATTGGAATCAAAGAGATATGGCATCTAATCGAGGATTTTATTCAACTAACTCAAAAAAATACATCTTTTGAAAAGAAAAGACTTGAACAAGATATCTTTTGGTTATACGATACTATTAATGAAAATCTAAAAGATAGTTTTTACAAAAAACCTGCTATCGAAAAAGCCTTACATGAACAAATACTGCTTCTACAAAATAAAAAAACCACTCCTTACGAAGCGGCTTCTTTATTATTGGCTATGCAATAGTTTTTTATTTACTCGCTCTATCATCGACAATTTCTATTTCAAATACTAGATCTGTATTAGGTGGGATAACGCCCCCTGCACCTCGCTCTCCATAGGCCAAATACGATGGAATAAAGAGTACGGCTTTTTCACCGTAATCCATATTCAACATCCCTTCTTTAAAACCGGGAACCAGGGTTGCTTTCTCACTATAAACCATTGGAAAAGGATGATAGGCATTCGCTTGATCTTTACGTTCGTCATAGCGGTTAAAACTTTTTGCTACTTCTAATACACTGGTATCAAATAACTTTCCATCCTCAAAAAAACCGGCATAATCTATCAAGACTTTAACACCCTTTGCAGGTTTAACACCGGTCCCTTTTTTAGTTGTTAACATACGTAAACCGGATTTATATAACTTAGCTTTTGACTTGTTATCAGAGATAAATTTAGCCATTTGCTTTTGTGCCTTTTTTGCTTTTTCAAAATATTTTTTCTGTTCTTCCTCTTTCTTTCTTAATTTTTCTTCAAAAGCTTTCATGTGTTTTTTGAATACGGAAGCAGCATCAAATTTTTTAGCCGCTGAACCATTTCTAATGATATCAATCTTAGT
>JANTFW010000040.1 GCA_024763245.1 Flavobacteriaceae bacterium
TTTGATCTTCCGGATGATTTCCCAATCCAAAGAACTCTTTTTTATCACAATTCTTTACAATAATTTCCTCCACCATTTCATCATAAGTCATCCCCAGTTTATCAAAATAATCTACCAAGAATTTTTCAGAGGCCTCCATTCCTGCTATATCTTCTATAGCGCATAAGGCTTTATATAAAGGGATTACAGCTTCTTTTACCTTATCACTTACCGGCCTTCTATAAGCTGTATAATTAATAATATTTCTATCGGCATCAACTTGAGTAACAAAATCAGTAACCACCCAATAATAGCGTCCATCTTTCGCCAAATTTTTTACTACCGCCATTACATTTTCTTTATCTGCGATATGATCCCAAACAATCTTAAACATGACTTTAGGCATATCAGAATGACGAATAACATTATGTGAAGCACCTACCAATTCGTCTTTAGAATAACCGGATACTTTTACAAAAACATCGTTGGCATCCGTAATAATCCCTTTGGGATCGGTAACACTTACTAACACTTCTTCTTCAGGAATACTAATTTCTTGATCAATAGGTTTAGGACGGTCTTTTTTGGTAAGTCTACTCATAATTTAGTGTCTTTTTTTATGATTCCAAAGTTACATATTATTGTCAAAACACAAAACAAAAAAACCAATTTGTTTTTTTATAAACCTTTTACAGATAGGTAAAATATGGAGCCATTTTATTACCTTCGCGCGAAAATAGAATCCAATAATTATGTCAAAATCCACACCTGAGCACTTTTTATTATCTAAAGAAGAAATGAAAACTTATGGCTATAAGATTGTAGATATTTTAGCTGATCATTTCGATACACTTTGTGACAAAACTGTGGTTACGCAAGGAAACAGAAAAGAAATGGATGCTTTACTAGACGATCAACTTCCTTATGAACCCTCCCCTGCCGATAAAGTGCTAAACCATGTTACTAGAGATATCTTACCCTATACCAATCAAGTATCACATCCTAAGTTTTACTCCTTTGTTCCGGGCCCTAGTAATTTTATAAGCGCAATGTCCGACAGTTTAGCTACGGGGTTTAATGTGTTTTCCGGTGCCTGGACGAATTCTCCTACGGCTTCAAAAGTAGAGATTATCACCTTACATTGGCTCTTGCAAATGTTTGGATTCCCCATTAAAAAAGGAGGTGGAATTTTTACCAGTGGAGGCTCTATGGCAAATCTTACCGCACTAGCTACAGCTAGAAAGGTACGTTTGGGCGAAGATTTTTCAAAAGCCTGTATTTACTTATCCGATCAAGCCCATTCTTCGAATATTAAAGCCATTCGTGTTTTAGGCTTTAAAAAAGAACAAATTCGTGTCATTCCAACCGATATGGAATTTAAAATGTCAATTAACAAACTAAAAAATGCCATTGCCAAAGATACGATACAAGGGCTCACCCCTTTTTGTATTATTGCCACAGCCGGAACAACCAATACGGGTACGGTAGATCCTCTAATGGAAATTGCCAAGATTAGCAAGAAAGAAAAGCTTTGGATGCACGTAGATGCGGCATATGGTGGTGGTGCAATACTTTCAGAAAATGGAAAATCTCTTTTAAAAGGAATTGAAAAAGCCGATTCCTTAACTGTAGATCCACATAAATGGTTTTTTCAGCCCTATGAAATGGGTTGTTTATTAGTAAAAAACCATAAATGGCTTAGTCAAACTTTTACCGAGCACCCCGAATACCTTCGAGATACCGAAGGGAATACATCTGAAATAAATTTTTATGATCATGGTATTCAACTCACCCGAAGATTCAGGGCACTAAAGTTATATATGTCCATGAAAACCTATGGATTAAGCACTTTTAAGAATGCGGTACAACACAGCATTCAACTTACCGAGGATTTGGAAGATTTACTGAGGATGAGCCCAAAATGGGAAGTCATTTCACCGGCTACACTTGCGGTAATCAACTATCGTTATAATCCTGTAAACTATAACTTGTCCGAAAAAGAACTCAATACACTTAATGAATATATATCCAAACAAATCATTAAAGCTAAAGCTGCTGTACTGGTAACTACTATTTTACAAAATCAAGTAGTATTGCGTATGTGTTTGATAAATCCTAACACTAAAATGAAACATCTTAAAGATACTATTAATCTATGTGAATCTTACGGCGATGATTATTTAAAAAACAAAAAAACTTCAGTAGACAATTAGTGGGTTGTAAACTTTCCCCGAAAAAAATGTAACACGCAGTTAACTCTTGGTTATGAAGGCTTACATTTTTTATGAAAGAAGTAGTTTAAACAAAACTTGCCATAATTTTATCTATATATACCGTTATACGAGCATCTCTAGATAAGATTTATATATGTAAAAACACAGAAGCCTACGGCTTCTGTGTTTTTTGTAATTATGTATTTATTTTACTTAAAAACTATACTTAGCAAATACACTAAAACTACGACCCGGCTCATAAATACGATCACCTACTACATTATCTGTTGTGTTTGTAAAACTAAAATTAGTATGATTGTAATAGGCGGTATCAAAAATATTTAATGCTGCCGCACCTAATTTAAGACCTTTAAGAGGCTCTACTCCCAATCTAAAATCAGTTGTGGTATAAGAGGGGGTTGGCTCTGTTTCGCCAAAAGAAGCCGCCAATTGATCTTGTTTGGCTACAAATCGTGTACGCAGATCTAGCCAATATAATTTTTTTGTATATTTTAAACCTATTGATGTTTGTAAAGGCGAAATTTGAGCCAGCGGTTCATCAAAGGTTTCGTTGGTTGCCTTAGTGTAGGCAATATCGGAAAGTAATTCTAGACTTGATAGTATTTTATAATTTATAAAAGCCTCAAAACCGATTTGATTGGCATCGACATTTACATATTGTTTGGCATACGTAAACGGACTCATAAAGACTTTATGAAAATCGGGGTCTCCATCTCTAACTATGGCTGAAATGTAATCTTTCATACTAGAATAAAATGTGCTAATACCCAAATTAATATGTTTATTCTTATGTTTAAATGCCAGTTCAAATTGATTGTTATGTTCCGGTTTTAAAAAAGGATTACCTACATATTCATAGGAATCTGCTCCAATAGAAAAATGATAAATATAACGTTCTATCATAGAAGCAGAACGTGTCCCTAAACCATAGGAAAGTTGAACTTGTGTTCCTTTTTGATGATATTTTAATGAAACAGTCCCACTAAATGTAGTTTCTGAAACCGCATCAAAGCCCGGACCGTAAAGAGATTCAAAACCCGGCACGACCATACCACCCATTATAGTTGTATCTTCTGCAGGATCTTTAATGGAAGCCGACACAAAATCTGTTCGTAAGCCTGAAGTTAAGGCCAGTTGATTCGATAATTTATAAGTTCCTTCTACAAAAATTCCATAATCCGATGATGTAGCATCTTGCCAAACCTTATCTATAAATACAGGACGAGAATCCTCGGGAAACGGAGTGCCGTCAGGTCGTAATTTTATGATTCGAGTACGCTCACCATCTCTATTTATAATATCGGCGTCGACACCTGTAAATAACATCATTTTTTTTGTTGGGGTCAGCCCAAATTCTATTTTTCCACCATAGGTTTGAGATGTAACCGGTGTTTGCGCATCCATCTTCATAAAACTAGGTCGCTCTTCGTTGGTCATAAGATGATCTACAGCAGATACATACGACTTCACTGAAATACTCTTGATAAAGTCTGACACTTGTTGAATTTTATAATCAAAACCTAGCGAATTACTATTATCCTTTGGGGAATCCATTGGGAGTCCGGCGTGTTTAATGTCTTTTCCAAATTTTTGACGCCAATCTAACTGAAAGCGTTGATTGGACTTTGGGTTATACCCCATTTTTACTGAATAACTATTGGTGGTAAAAGCAGCCGGAGTTTCTATACCGTTACCATCGGTATAATCTCCAAATTTTCTATGCTCAGCATTTAGGGTCACATCATACTTTTCCTTGGCATAAAGAAGCTCTCCTCTAGCTATAAAATTACTACCGTTGGTCTCAAAACCATTTTGCAAACTCCCATGAAATCCATAATCATCCGGAGTAGGTGTACGCGTAACCATATTGACAATGGCTCCAAAATTTTGACCAAAACGTACTGTAAAGGGACCTTTTACCACTTCTATTTTACTTACTTCTTCAGGTATTACATGTGCGGTAATCGGATCCATTCTATTGGGACAAGCATGAACAATTTTTGTTCCACCATCGTACTTAATATTCATTTCCTCATACTTAAATGCTCGAAATGAAGGCTCCGAAGCAGTGGCACTTCTTTTCTGAACACTAAAGCCTGAAATATCATTAAATAATTCGGCTGCATTTCGAGGCTGACTTCCTTTTTTAGCATCGTCCATAACTACGATGGAATGGGATATATCGTCTAATGGATTGGAGGCTATTATAATCTCATCTAAAGATACTTTCTTTTCGTCAAGTAAAATCTTAGCTGCATTTGAAGCCAAAACCTCTTTCTTTTGATAACTAATATGGGAAATTATCAAGGTCTTATCTTCAGTAGTCTCGATGCTAAACTTCCCCTCGTTATCAGTACTGGCATAAATATTGGTACCTTTAACTTGAACCGTAGCCTCTTCTACAGGTTGCATCGTTTGTTTGTCGAGTACAAGCCCTTTAATTTCTATTTTTTGAGCGTAGATCATACTTGTAATAAATATGAACAATACGCTTACAATACTATTTTTCATTTGAATAAAATAATTTTTGATTAATTTTTAATTTATAGACACAAATACGGTCTATATCATATTTACTACAAAAGTTTTTCCGATTTTAATTAGAACGAGAAGAATATAAATTAACTAAATCACAAAACTACTCACACGCCTAAATAACGAATTAATATATGTTGTAAAAACATAATCAATTGTACGAGAAAACTTTTGTAGTATATAATACAAATATCTAACTACATGTACTAGTGTACAAGCGATTTTAGAGACGACTACAAAAATGAAATTTTGCAACCAAAATCAAAAAAACAAGTTAGATTAAAGATACTTGTCGAGGGGGCTTAAATATAGATGTACTATATTTTTGTATCACAAAATGCTTTTGAAACTCCGGGTTTACGGAAAAATCTGTTTCTTCCGGGATAGGAGACTTATAGCAATAAAAGTCTAAAGGAGAAATAGGATAATCTTGCATACTAAACGGAACCGTACTCTCTGAATTTGACTTTTCTCCTTCGGGGAAAACACGTTTCATAGCCGCATTCACATAGCAACGCCCATTACACTCAAGATAGGGTTTATCCTTATTGATACACAACTCATTAGCTATGTAATCATAATTTACATAGTAGATGACAATGGGTAGCACTGGTCGAATCATCGCCATCAAATAAAAGAAAGTAAATGCTATGCCAAAAAATTGTTTTCTCAAGTAGGCTAAAATAAAAATCAAATTTAGTAAAAAAACAATTTAAAAAAAGATATTTTTATATTTTATTAACGCTGAACCGAATGATTTTAATAATTTAGCATAAATATAGTTTATAATGTTATCTAATGCCTCTAAATACGCTATAAGAGCGGTGCTTTTTCTTGCTGAAAACAGTGAAACTAAAAAGAAATTTGGCGCTAAAAAAATTGCTGAAGAATTAGAAATACCTTTGCATTTTATTGCCAAATTACTCCAACAATTAGCTAAAACAAAGGTCATATCCTCAACCAAAGGGCCTAGAGGTGGTTTCTACACTACAAAAAAGAATTTAGAGAATAATGTATGTGCCATTTTAGATGTAATAGAGAGTGGTAGCGTTTTTGAGGAGTGCTTTATGGGATTGCCCAAATGCGGTGATGAAAACCCCTGCCCTGTTCACCACATCGTGGCGCCTTTTAAGGAGCAAATATTAAGTAAATTTAAAGTTCAAAGCATTAGACAATTCTCAGAGGAAATACAAGAAAACGGTTCCTATCTCTCTTTAAAAGGAATTGAGTTATAATTATTTTAGGTTGTCTTTACACGATTTCACCTCATTAAATGTATTTATCAAAGAGTTATATTGACACCTTAATGCAATATCAAGAATAAAAAAAAGCCGGATATAGCTCATAATCTAAAAATAGTTGTAAATTTGCAAACTCAATTTCAACCGCTGACGAAAATCGTGAATGTTGCTATTGGTAGTCTTAATACTATTAAAATGGATTCAATAATTAAATTTGTTCAAGATGAGTTTGTAGTAAAAAATGATTTGCCGGAGTTTGGTGCCGGTGATACGATTACGGTTTACTACGAAATTAAGGAAGGTGAAAAATCACGTACACAGTTTTTTAAAGGTGTTGTTATTCAACGCAAAGGTTCCGGTTCTTCTGAAACCTTCACCATTAGAAAAATGTCAGGAACTATTGGTGTAGAACGTATCTTTCCGGTAAATTTACCTGCCATTCAAAAAATTGAAGTGAATAAACGAGGTAAAGTACGTAGAGCACGTATCACTTACTTCAGAAACCTAACCGGTAAAAAAGCAAACATCAAAGAGAAAAGACGTTAGTGTCTACTCTATTGAAAACAACAAAAGCCATTCTGAAAATAGTTCAGAATGGTTTTTTTTATAAACAATTGTTAGCAACTATGGTTTATAACTTGTTTAAAACTAATTAGTTAAAAATTTGCTTTTTTATTATTGTGTAACTTAACTTTGTTTGAGAATTAAGAAGGATAATTTATTATCCACTTAATTTTTATGTTCTTGAACATTTTTCAAAATCGGTCGAAAGTATAAGCCAGACCGTATTTAGCATATAGTACAATCTGTTTATACGATTTTGAAAAGCCTTTTTAAAAGAGTGTTTAAATCAAGTAATACTTATTAAAGAATTACAACAAAGATTTAGCTATTCTTTTAAGAATCGGGGTCACTGTGTAGGAGATGTTGTATCTGCGTGATATGATAAGAAAAATTGAACTGTTCGTTTTTACTCTTTACTTATACCCCAGCAAAATGCCATAATAAAACTCTTGTTTTGTTGTGGCTTTTGTGTTTTAAAACCTACCACTACATATTGATACGTTTTATTTTATAGAAACAACAATTTTATTATTGTATTATTAAGAATTATTGCCGTTTGATGATTTTTACACAAAAAAAACAGGAAAGAGAACTCACTTTTTAGTAACTTTGCACAGTTTGATTAACCGCTAATCATAACCCTTTATAAAATCGTAATATATTAAACATACACACTATGTCACAACCTACTATCACTTGGACTATTGTTGATGAGGCCCCGGCTTTAGCCAGTTATTCCTTATTGCCAATTATCAAATCATTTACTGAAGAAGCCGGTATTACAATCGATACAAAAGATATTTCATTAGCCAGTAGAATTCTAGCTACATTTCCCGAAAAATTAAGCTCGGAGCAACAAGTAGAAGATAGCCTTGCTGCACTAGGTAAATTGGTAAAAGAAAAGGATGCAAATATTATTAAATTGCCCAATATTTCTGCCTCTGTGTCACAATTAAAAGCAGCTATAGCCGAATTGCAGGAAAAAGGCTTTCAAATACCCAACTATCCGGAAAATCCTGAAACCGATGCAGAAAAGAAATTAAAAAAGAGATATGCAAAATGTTTGGGTTCTGCAGTAAATCCAGTTTTAAGAGAGGGTAATGCTGATCGTAGAGCTGCTGTTGTCGTTAAAAAATATGCGCAAAATAATCCCCATAAATTAAAACCTTGGCGTAAATATAGTCTTACCAATGTGGCTCATATGGAAAAAGATGATTTTTTTGGTAATGAAAAATCAATTATCCTCAAGGGCAATCATACAATTCAAATTGTATTGAATACGAAAGGTGGCAATAGTCTTACCTTGACAGAGATAGAAGGAATAGACAAAGAAATACTTGATGCTACTTTTATGAGTGCCAAAGCATTAAAAAATTTCTATTCCAAAACCTTAAACGATGCTAAAAAAGAAAACACCCTTTATTCATTGCATTTAAAAGCTACAATGATGAAGGTATCCGATCCTATTATGTTTGGCTATGCGGTTAGCACTTTTTATAAACCGGTTTTTGACAAATACAAAAAAGAATTCGACGAATTAGGTGTTAACCCTAATTTGGGTGTAGCCGATCTTTATAAAAAAATAGCAACACTTCCTGATTCTAAAAAGAATGAAATACAACAAGCTATAATGGATGTTTACCCTACACAACCGGCTATAGCTATGGTAAATAGTGATAAAGGTATTACCAACCTTCATAACTCCAATGATGTGATTATCGATGCTTCCATGCCTGTAGTTATACGTGATGGTGGAAAAATGTGGAATTGGGATGGAGAATTGCAAGAAACTAAAGCGGTTATACCAGACAGAACCTATGCAACATTCTATAAAGCGTGCGTCGATGATTGTAAAATAAACGGTCAGTTTGATGTAGCTAGTATGGGTAATGTCTCTAATGTAGGTCTAATGGCACAAAAAGCCGAAGAGTACGGATCACATCCTACTACTTTTGAAATACCTGAAGATGGAGAAGTGGTCGTAATGAATGAGCAAGGAGAAGTATTGATGGTACACCAAGTTGAAAAAGGTGATATCTGGAGAATGTCACGAACTAAGGACATCCCTGTTAAAGACTGGGTAAGACTAGCCGTTGAAAGAGCTAGACTTACCGGATTTCCTGCTGTTTTTTGGTTAGATAATGAAAGACCTCATGATAAAAATATCATTTCTAAAGTAGAAACCTATCTTAAAGATCATGACACAAACGGTCTAGAAATATTGACACTAGCTCCTGTTGCGGCGATGAAATACACCTTAAAAAGAGTACGCGAAGGAAAAAATACGATTTCGGTAACCGGAAACGTTTTTAGAGACTATCTAACTGATTTATTTCCGATTTTAGAACTGGGAACCTCTGCAAAGATGCTCTCTATAGTTCCCTTACTTGCTGGTGGTGGTTTGTTTGAAACAGGTGCAGGTGGGTCTGCCCCAAAACACGTACAACAATTTTTAAAAGAGGGGCACTTACGGTGGGATTCTCTTGGAGAGTTTTTAGCCCTTGCCGAATCTTTACGTTTTATTTTCCAAAAAACGGATAATAAAGCTATCGAAATCTTTTCTAATGCACTCGATAAGGCTAATGATAGCTATTTAACAAATAACAAGGCTCCTTCAAGAATTAGTGGTGAGCCTGATGCAAAAGCCAGTCACTATTATTTGGCTTCGTATTGGGCAAAGGCCTTAAGTGAACAACAAGACGATAAGTCAATAGCTCAATTTTTTAAACCCATTGCAGAAGCCTTACAAAAAAATGAAAAATCTATCATTGAGGAACTCCTAATAGTCGAAGGGAAACCAAAAGATATTGGTGGCTATTATAAACCCGATTTTAAGAAAGCCACAAAGGCTATGAGACCTAGTGAAACACTAAATAAAATCATTGATTCGTTTTAGACATTTATTTTAATACACAAAAAAGGCTTAATTTTAGTAAAATTAAGCCTTTTTTACACTAAAATGATACCTTAAATACTCTTAAAAGGCTCTTTTGTCACAAATCTAAGGAGCGCAAATATTGTAATTTTGCTTTCCATAATTCTATATCTTCTTGAAGTATTTTTAAGTTCTTTTTGATGTTTTTTATCATCGGATTAGAATCATCAGTATTGGAAAAAAATTGCATATTGTTCTCCAATTGCTGCTTATCTTTAGTTACAGATTCCAATTTCTTTCGTACAAATTGAACTTCATTTTCTATCTTGCGATGATCTTGTTGTTCCACCAAACTATCGATTTGATTGCGGTAGCGCAACATAGTACTATCTGCTTTATTCAAGGAAAGTTTTTCAAAGAAAGGATCTAAAAATTTATTGAATTTCCCGTCAATATAACGTTGCGATTTAGGTACCATACCCATCTCACGCCATTCTTTAATAAATATTTTTAAATCAGACAATCTAGGCTTAAAATCTTCCTTAGATGCTTCCTCTTTTAATTTTTCTAAATAAGTCTTCTTTTGATGATAAACAGCCATACGCTCTTCATCGGCAGCATCTTGTTGATGGTGTAATCTGTCAAAATAATAGTTGCAGGCCTCTTTAAATCGATTCCATATTTTGTCTGAATATTTTCTAGGCACATGCCCTATTGTTTTCCAATCCGATTGTATTCGTTTCATTACATCGGTAACGACTTCCCAATCTTCACTATCTCTTAAAGACTCTGCTTGTTTTACTAATTTTAGTTTTTTTTCTAAATTCTCTTGTTGCTCTTTTTTTACACTTTTATAGAATGAATTTTTTTCTTTATTAAATAATTTCGTCGCCTCTTTAAATTTTTCCCAAATCTTTTCATTTTTAGACCGAGGAACTCTACCAACATCAAAAAAATGCTTTCGCAACTCATTTATCTTATTAATACTCTTTTGCCAATCGGCATGCGATTTATTTAAAGAAAGGTCTAATGATTTAATTTCTTCGACAATCGCTTCCTTTTTCTTTAAATTCTCTTCATATTTCTCCTTCATTTCATGAAATAATTCATGACGTTTATCATGGATTTTTTTTGTCGCATTACTAAAACGTTCCCATATCTCTTCACGATATTTTCTAGAAACAGGACCTATTTCCTCTTTCCACATTTTATGTAAAAGCTGTAATTCATCAAAAGCGGCTTTCACTTTAGGGCTTTCTGCCAGCGCTTCTGCTTTTTCAACCAATTTTAGTTTCTTCTCTAAATTATGTTTAAAATCAAGCTCTCTTAAATCATTACTCAAATGTAATAGGTCGTAAAATCGCTCTACATGAAAATGATAGGTTCGCCACAGGTCTGTATAAAATTCTCTGGAAACCGGTCCTACCGAACGCCATTCTTCCTGAATTTCTTGAAATTTTTTATACATAGAATTTGCTTCACCATGTTCTATTAACTCCTTAAGTCGTTCGATGATAGCTTGTTTTCGTAATAAATTTTCTTGATATGTAGTCTCTAATTCTTTGTAATATTTTTTACGTGCCTTTTTATAATCTAACAATATCTTATTGTATTGTTTCTGTATTGGATTATCAAAATGAAAGTCTATGGTATTTCCGCCTTCTTCTAAAAATTTAGCCTTAGCATCTGCTAGTAGTTTTCCAAATTTTTGGTTAAACACTTTTTTTAACACCTCAACGTGCTTATTAATAGACTGGACAGGATGTGATTGAATCAATTGCTCTAATGTACTCACCACAGCTTCTAAATCTAAATCCTTATAGTTCCCCTTGGGAATTCCATGTATTTCCTGTGTTGGGGTCTCCGATTTTTCGGCAACTTCTTTTTCTATGGCATCAACTGCTTGTTGCGTCTTATGTTCTTGAGATGGAGATTCTTCCTCCTGTTTAGATTCTATTTCTGAAGAAGAAACCACTTCTTTAGGCTGATCTTCTACCTTTTGTTTTTCTAAAGCTGTATTTTGATCATCTGCTGATGTATGTAGAGTATTTCCATCTTTATCCGCAGTCGAATCAATTTCTTTGTTTTCTGATTTTTCAGTATCAGTTATCTGGTTCTCAGTTGCATCAGGCAACTTGTTATCTTGATTTTCTAACATATTATAATGTTTAAGGTTCCTTTGAAATGCTAAAGATACTAATTGCCCTGTATTTGACAAAAATATCTACTAAAATAGATGGATTCTTAAGAAATCGTTGCGTTCTAATAAAGGTCAATAGCAGGGTATACCAAAAGAAGTTCCTTATTAAAGGTCAGAAATAGTTAAATTAGTATTTCCACAATTCCCATGCTTGTTCAGCTTGTTCTTGTAACATCTTCATTCCATTACTAACTACAGCACCATTTTCTTTGGCTAAATGCATAAATAGGGTTTCTTTCGGATTATAAACCAAATCAAAAACCACGTGATTTTTAGTAAGGTATTGATATGGAATATCCGGAGCCTGTTGTATTTTCGGAAAAGTCCCTAATGGGGTACAATTTACAACCAATAAATGATTCAGAACACACTGTTTATCCAGACTATTATAGGTAATGATTTTTGGATGTTTAGTTGCTCTCGATACAAAATGAGGTTCTATTTGTAACTTTTTTAGAGCATATGCAACTGCTTTAGCTGCACCACCGGTACCTAACACCAGGGCTTTTTTAATGTCTGGATTCAAATAGGGCTCCAGAGCTTTTGTAAAACCATACACATCTGTATTATAACCTATTAGTTTGTTGTTTTTTACCAAAATGGTATTAACCGCCCCAACATTTTTTGCGGTATCATTCAAGCTATCCAATAAATGGATTACTCGTTCTTTATAAGGTATCGTTACATTTAAACCACGATATTGAAAAATTTTTTTAGCAAAAAAGGAAACCACTGCTTCTTCGGTGTCACATTCAATGGTTTCATAGGTGTAGTTATCAAATTCTAGCTGTTTGAACTTTGTTTCAAAATACGTCTTTGAAAAAGAATAGTCTAATTTACGACCAATAAGTCCAAATTTTTGCTTATCTATTTTGCTGTCTTGACGCCCCATCTCTCAAAAATTAACAATAGTAAAAAACCGGATAAAGCACAGAGTAAAGCATATAGCAACAAATTATCGCCCTGAAAAGAAAATGGAGAAATACTCTTTTCTTTAATCACAATTATTTTACCTTCAATAGTCGCTGTTTCTATAATCTGTTTCCAAGGCCAAATTTTATACAGAGCCCCTACCAGAAACCCTGTTAATACAGCTAATGTAACTTCTTTATAATGGGTAAAAATATATTTTAGTATTTTGGCAAAACTCAATAATCCGATTACGGCACCCGCAGCCAATAATGCAATCTTAGCAATATCCCGTTGATGAATAGCCGTTAAAACCACTTGGTAAACTCCCAATAATACCAAAATAAAAGATCCTGAAATACCCGGTAATATCATAGCACAAATGGCTAGAGCTCCAGATAAAACCAAATATAATGCCGAGGGATTGGCCCCTGTAGAAGCCGGTATTTGTGTAATTAAAAACGATATAACACTACCTGCTAGCAATGATAACACCAGACTAACATTCCATTTCTTTAGCTGCTTTCCTACAAAAAAAATACTAGCCAATACCAATCCAAAAAAAAAGGCCCACACTAAAATAGGATAGGTAATGAGTAAACTACTCAGCAACTTGGCAAGTGAAAAAACACTTATTACGATTCCCAATAACAACGAAAACAAAAAATTTCCATTCACTTTTACCCAAGCCGCTTTTAAGCCTTTTGTTTTAACAACTCTTAACAAACCAAAATTTAACGCATTAATACTATCAATCAGTTCATCATAAATGCCTGAAATAAAAGCAATTGTACCTCCAGAAACACCCGGTACTACATCAGCTGCTCCCATAGCCATTCCCTTTAAAGTGATTACAAGATAATCGGATAGCTTTTTTTGCATGCCCCAATAATGATTTAAAAGTTGGTTGAATTCCTAAAATTCTGTAAAATAATTTTCACGCCCGGACTATGATGAACAACGGGGAATAATCGTTGAAAAACACGATATTTTTGGACATTAATATGTAACGCATTTTGTAAATGTTTTACGCCGTTGGCATTGCTTTTCAATAAAAAGTACAATCCGCTCAACCGATATTCAATATCTGCTTGTTTATGATAAAAAACTTCGGCATTTAACAATACCTTAATTGCATCCTGATAATCGCCCATAAAGTAGTAGGTATCGGCAAGCGAAATATGAATATCCAAGGTATTGTCATCTAACTGCAAACATTTTTTAAAGGCCTTTGCCGCTTCTTCAAAAAAGGCTATTTTTAAATTAGACTGAGCATAAATTTTCCAATACTTAGGATTTTCATCATCAATTGTTATTAATTTATTGATATAGTAAAGTGTTTTTTGATATTCTTCGGCTTTATAATGTAAATCGGCTAAAGCAATTAAGGGCTTATCTAAAAAGGGATCCTGCTCGTTTGATTTTAGATAATACTCTGATGCTTTCTCTTTTTTATTCAGTTTTTCATAACAACCCCCAATTCGTAAAAAAGTAATGGCCGAAGGATCTTCCAGCTCCGTAGTTACCAAAAGATTGGCAATAGCCTCTTCATATCGATTTAAACTTTCTAAGGTTTTTGCCTTTTCAAAATAGGCTCCCACAAATTGATCATCTATAAGAATGGCATAATCAAAAGCTTTTAAAGCCTTTACATAAGAGCCTTCATTTACATACTGCCTCCCTAATTGATGCCAAGCAACCTCGTTAAAGGGATCCTTATCAATAAATTGTTTTAAAAACAGAATGGCTTGATCCGGTTTATCGATCATATCATAACAATACACCACATTATATAAACTAGTAACATCTTGAGAATCAATTTCCAAACAATTTCTGAAATACAACAAAGCTCTGTCAAAATCTTCTAAAAATAGATATTCCATCGCAATGAGTGATAATACGTCAATAGTTGTTTCTTCTTGAAGTTCCAGTACTTTATTTAAGGTTACCAAAGCCTCTTTATGTAACTCCTGTTTAGACTGTAACATAGCTTTTTGAATATAAACCTCTTCGTTACTAGGCTCAAAGGCTTCCATCTCATTTAACAGTTGATGGGCTTCATTAAATTTATCCTCCAAAATAAGCAATTCAGCTTTAAGCAATCGTAAACCCACCGTATCAGGGTGTTGTTCTAAGGCAAGAGCAATAGCTTTTTTTGCTAAGTTGGTATTCGCATTATCTATATAGAAATGGATTATTCGCTCAAACTCTGCGGTGTCAAAAAAATAGACATTATCTGTTTTAAGCATCTTTTCAAAACGCTTTAAACTTTGATTATTATTTTCTTCAAAATGCAAATTCATATATCTTGTTTTCTAACACTAAAATTACAATAAGGGCTTTGCAATGTACAAAAACTTTCTTTTTCTTTTTAACAAAGTAATTAACACTTGCTATTTTACCCTATTTAACGGTAACTATTAACTAATATTTGCCCAAACGCCTGTTTTTCTGTCAATCTCACGGTAGGTATTTTTAATGTTTATATTTTTCGGCAATTCAAGATTAGGATCTTCTGCAAGTATATCTTGAGCAGTATATCTTGCTCTTTTTAATAAACTGCCATCTTTGATAATATCGGCTATTTTAAGATTTAAAACCCCACTTTGCTGAGTTCCCATCAAATTACCTGGACCTCTCAATTTTAAATCTACTTCGGCAATTTTAAAACCATCAGTCGTTTCTACCATGGTATTAAGACGTATTTTTGCATCGTCTGTAAGCTTATGACTGGCCATTAGAATACAAAAGCTCTGATCGGCACCCCGCCCTACTCTACCTCTTAATTGGTGTAATTGTGATAATCCAAATTTTTCAGCACTTTCAATAATCATCACACTGGCGTTGGGAATATTTACACCTACTTCTATTACCGTAGTAGCGACAAGAATCTGCGTTTTCCCCTGACTAAATTGTTGCATTTCATATTCTTTATCGGCCGGTTTCATTTTTCCATGCACAATACTCACTTGATAATCCGGTCTTGGAAAGGCTCTGACAATGCTTTCATAACCGTCCATTAAGTCTTTATAGTCTAAAACCTCTGATTCTTGAATTAATGGGTATACAATATATACCTGTCGCCCTTTGACAATCTCTTTTTTCATAAACTGAAAGACTCCTAAACGATGCTTATCAAATCGAAGAACGGTTTTAACTTGCTTACGACCCGGTGGTAATTCATCAATGATAGAAATATCCAAATCGCCATATACACTCATCGCTAAGGTTCTAGGAATAGGTGTGGCTGTCATGACAAGAATATGAGGTGGAAGCGTATTTTTTTTCCACATTTTTGCACGTTGTGCTACACCAAATCTATGCTGCTCATCAATAACTACTAATCCTAAATTTTTAAATTGAACCTTGTCTTCTATCAAGGCGTGGGTACCGATAAGAATATGCACCACTCCTTCTTCAAGTGACTGATGAATCTCTCTTCTAGCTTTGGTTTTTACACTACCGGTTAGCAATCGTATTTCAATCGGCATTTCTTTTAGCAAATCCACAATGGCTTTATAGTGTTGCAAAGCCAATATTTCTGTAGGAGCCATTATAGCCACTTGGTACTTATTATCAAGGGCTATCAAAGCAGCCAAAACAGCAACAATGGTTTTTCCGGAACCTACATCACCTTGCAATAATCGATTCATCTGAGCCAGAGAGCCAACATCTTTACGAATCTCTTTTAGTACTCTTTTCTGTGCATTGGTTAATGAAAAAGGCAGATAGTGATAATAAAAGTCTTTAAAAAATGCACCTACCTCTTTAAAAGGATTTCCTTTAATTTTCTTTTTACGCACCAAATTATTACGCAATAGTTGTAACTGAATAAAAAACAATTCTTCTAACTTTAATCGATATTGCGATCGAGCCAGTTTATCCTGATTTTCAGGAAAATGAATCTGAAATAAAGCCTCATTTTTAGATAATAAACGGAATTTGTTTATTATTTCTTCGGATAAGGTCTCTTGAAACTTCCCTTTATAGTCCAAAAAAAGTTGCTGAATAATCTTTTGAAATACTCGATTGGAAACTCCTCTTTTGGATAGTGTTTCGGTAGAAGGATATACCGGTTGTAAGGCAGATTGTAGGCTTTTGTTATAAATGCTTAATAATTCCATTTCGGGATGTGGCATGGAAAACGAATTTTTAAATTTATTTACCCTGCCAAAAATTACATAAGTTGTTTGTAATTTTAAATTATCCTTGATCCATTTTATGCCTCTAAACCAGACAAGTTCCATACTTCCTGTATCGTCAGAAAAAGTAGCAATTAACCTACTTCCACGTTTTTGAGCTACCGTATGAATACCCGTAATTTGACCGATAATTTGTACTTCAGTCTGGGTATCCTGTAATGCATTAATCTTATAAAAACGTGTTCTGTCAATATATCGGTTAGGGAAAAAACTTACTAAATCCGATAAGGTTTGCAAACCTAACTCTTTTCGTAATAAATCGGCTCTAGCCGGGCCTACACCCTTTAGGTAAGATATTTTAGTATGTAATGGATTTGCGTACATTTAGAATAGACGAATGTAAAAAAAATGCGTGATTTGAAACCCCTTGGGATTCTTTTTTTTACTTTAGCGCAACATTATTGCTTTTCTCAAATAAATATATGGGTTTTACAAAATTTATTAAGATCCATAATAACGAAGCCAAATTAAACCTTAAATGTAATCTAATGAAAGTAAAACATATTATAAGCCTGTTTATTATCGGAACTATTATTAATAAAATAAACCCATTGTTAGGCCTTTATTACACAAGACTTGGAAGTTACGGAAACAATCTTTATTCTCTAGGATATGGATTGCAAATACTGGCACTTATCTTTGCTTTAGGTAAAATCCAATCTGAAAAGTTACCCAATTTTTTCGATTTTTAGAAGACGTTGTATTTTGCTAAATTGTAGAGAAAACTTATAAAAAAATCAAGTGTTTTTTACAACAAGAATCGTAACTTTGCATCACTTTTTTATTAAACATAAATTTCTAAATCGATGAAAAATACAGCCTTAACCCATATACATGAAGCCTTAGGAGCTAAAATGGTGCCTTTTACAGGATACAATATGCCCGTTCAATATAAAGGCGTTAATAGTGAACATCTAGCTGTACGAAACAGTGTAGGTGTTTTTGATGTTTCTCATATGGGAGAATTTCATTTAAAAGGAGAACATGCTCTTGCATTGATACAAAAAATCACCTCTAATGATGCATCTAAATTATTTGATGGTAAAATCCAATATTCTTGCTTTCCTAATTATGATGGTGGTATTGTTGATGATTTGCTAGTGTATAGATTGGCATCCGATGAATATATGTTGGTTGTCAATGCATCAAATATGCAAAAAGACTGGGATTGGATTAGTAAACATAACGATTTAGGCGTACAGATGACCGATCTTTCTGATGCGATGTCATTACTTGCTGTGCAAGGACCCAATACGGCAAAAGCATTACAATCACTTACCAAGATTGATTTGGCAGGAATGAAATATTACACCTTTGAAAAGGGTAATTTTGCCGGTTTTAATGATATTATTGTATCGGCAACGGGTTATACGGGTAGTGGTGGTTTTGAAATTTATATGCCAAATGAAGCCGCTGAATCCATTTGGAATGCCGTTTTTAAAGCCGGTGCCGAATATGACATTCAACCTTGTGGTTTAGCTGCTAGAGATACTTTACGCTTAGAAATGGGGTTCTGTCTGTATGGCAATGATATTAATGATACGACTTCGCCTATTGAAGCCGGTTTGGGGTGGATTACCAAATTTACCAAAGACTTTGTCAATGCAGAAAATTTAAAGCAACAAAAAGAACAGGGTGTTCACAAAAAATTGGTAGGTTTTGAGTTGACCCAGCGCGGTATCCCAAGGCATGATTATACCATCCTTGACAAAGAAAGTAATCCGATAGGTGTAGTTACTTCAGGAACGATGAGTCCCTCTTTAGGAAAAGGAATAGGAATGGGTTATGTTACCACCGAAAATAGTAAAGTAGATACTGAAATATTTATTCAGATTCGTAAAAAAGCTGTTCCTGCTAAAGTGGTTCGTCTTCCTTTTTTTAAGGGATAGGTTTTTTTTCACGTATACTTATTTTTACTGTTCCATGCCATTAGGAGTCTTGTGTCGTTTGCTGCATCAAATAGTGTAGAGCCAATTCGTAACTCTGTAAACCAAAACCGGCAATAACACCTACTACATAGGGCGAAATATACGAAGTATGCCTAAAGGATTCCCTTGCCCAAACATTAGAAATATGTACTTCAACTACGGGAGTGTTTATAGCCTTTATAGCATCGGCTATTCCTACAGAGGTGTGGGTATAAGCGGCAGCATTAAGAATAATACCATCAAAACCCGTTCCCGATTTTTGCAATTGGTCAATCAATTCGCCTTCAATATTCGATTGAAAAAAATCAAGGGTCACAGATGGATAGCGTTTTTTAAGAACTTTAAAAAACCCGTCAAAAGACTGTTGACCATAAACTTTAGTTTCCCTTTTTCCAAGCAGGTTTAAATTCGGGCCATTAATAATTGCTATTTTCATCGTTCAACAATCCTTTTTATTGAAGGCTAAAGCCTACCGAAACTTGAATGGCACCGTTATGCATAATCGTATTTTCGTCGGCTAAGGTTTTATGTGCATTTAAAATACCAAAATTATAACGTGCGCTAAAATATAGTCCGCTCTTTGTGAGATATCCTACACCTGCAGTTACCCCAAAATCAAGTGCTTGCATCTTATCACTTATATCAACAGAGGCTGCCTCTTGACCTAAATTGGAGACGAAGTCATCACTGGTTTCAATATTTTTTGCACTCAGCAAATAAGCTACTTGTGGACCAAACTCTATACTAATCTCTTTAGTTACGTAGTACTTACCTACCACAGGCAATGATAAATATTTTAAGACATAAGCCGATTTAAAATCTTCATCGGCACTATTACGATACCTTGCCCCCTTGATAGAGAACAACAATTCGGGTTGAAGAGAAAAATAATCATCAAAAAC
>JANTFW010000041.1 GCA_024763245.1 Flavobacteriaceae bacterium
ATAACTGCTGTAACGATTATTCAGTACATAAATAAGTTTATCTTTGATAGAAATATTAATAATTTAAAAATTAGCATTCTCTAAATGCACAACGAGTACTTACACATTATGATTTACACTATTTTAATTGGAGCTTTGGCCGGTTGGTTAGCCGGAAAAATAATGAAGGGTGGTGGATTTGGAGCCCTTAAAAATATTCTTTTAGGAATTGTTGGAGGTTTTGTCGGAGGCTGGCTTTTTAAACAATTGCATATTTCCTTATTTGAGGGAACTTTAGGCGATTTAGCCCAAGGTTTAATCGGAGCCATAGTTATCTTATTTGTTTTTGGTTTGTTTAAAAAGAAATAAACGTATTTTTGCCTACAAAATAATTTTAGACGTATGGCAAGAATATTAACAGGAGTACAAAGTACAGGCACTCCACACTTAGGGAATTTGCTCGGTGCTATTTTTCCGGCTGTTGCAATGGCAAATCAGCCTGAAAATGAATCCTATTTGTTTATTGCAGACCTACACTCTTTAACACAAATTAAAGATGGTGAAGCGCTTAGAGAAAACACCTATAGTACAGCAGCTACTTGGTTAGCTTGTGGGTTAGATGTAAATAAGACAGTCTTTTACCGGCAAAGTGATATTCCTGAGGTTACTGAACTCTCTTGGTATTTAAGTTGTTTCTTTCCTTACCAACGTCTTACTTTAGCCCATTCTTTTAAGGATAAAGCCGACAGATTAAGCGATGTCAACGCCGGATTATTTAATTATCCGATTCTGATGGCTGCCGATATTCTGTTGTATGATGCTGAAATTGTTCCGGTTGGTAAAGATCAATTACAGCATCTGGAAATTACGCGTGATATTGCTCAAAGAATCAATAATAAAATGGGTGCTATTTTGGTACCGCCCCAAGCAAAATTACAAGAGGCAACGATGTATGTTCCGGGTACAGATGGCGAAAAAATGAGCAAATCGAAAGGGAATATTATTAATATTTTTCTTCCGGACAAGCAGTTGCGTAAACAAATCATGAAGATTCAAACCGATTCTACGCCACTTGAAGATCCAAAAGATCCGGATACTTGTAATCTTTTTGCCCTGTATAAATTGATTGCCACCGAAGATCAAATTGCCGAAATGCGTGCTAATTATGAACGTGGCGGTTATGGATATGGTCATGCCAAACAAGCTTTTTTTGAGTTAATTCTCGAAAAATTTGGTGCTGTTAGAGAACGCTATGCTTATTATATGGATCATAAATCGGAGATTGATGATGCCTTGCGGATAGGAGCTGAAAAAGCAAAAATTGTTGCAAGAGATGTCTTACATAGAGTGCGTAATAAATTAGGTTATTAAACACAGCTTATTCAATTTTTCGCAACAGTCTTTTTACTTCTTTGTATTTACTGTAGGCTTTTAGGTGGTTTCCTTTTTTAAGGGCGGTTTTTAGTTGAGACAATTTATTTTTTGCTTCCATTATTCCATTTAAGTAGCATATTAAGTAATAACTCGGTAACTCGGCGAGTTGTTTAGCCTCTATAGCTGAAAGCACTTTGTTGTGATGCATAACTTTTGTGAAAATTCGATTGCTCTTTAAATACAATTCTTGAATCGTATCTTCAGAATATTTTGGTGGTGTAAACAAGCGTTCCGCATGAATTTTATAGGAGCCGTTTTCTTTAAAGTGTAAAACGGTTTTTTTTAAGGGTAATAAATCGGATGTGTTAGTAAAACCTAATGAAATGTATTCCGTAATGATAAAACTGTCGTGATTTATGGTAATTTGTACCTCATCTCTATCCGAATAAAATAATTGAATTTGTTCGTTGATTAATTCAATATCTACACGGGTATGAAATTGGGTATCCCCAATTTTTTTCACTTTTCCCGACCAGCAAAGTACAAATTGCTCTTTAAAAACTTTAAAATTAGGGTGCTGCTCTTTCGGATGTCGATTCATAAAGTCAAGAACCGATTCAAGGGTATGTGCTATATTATTGATAGATTGGTTTTCCAGTTCTTCAACAATTTTTTTGTTCTTGTTCTTAAGTTGGATATGCGTTGTGGAAATAGAAGTACTTCCTTTTCTGACAAACAATTGACCGGCTTTGTATTCCCATATATTTTCTTGTAAACGCGTGATTTTTCCCGAAGGATATATACTAATTAGTCCCACGACCTTGTTTTTGGGTAAATCAGGAAATTTTACATTTTCATACTGAATTTTGGGAGGGTTTTCCATATAATGATCTATGAGGCTTTGAATACGACTATCATCAAAAAAAGGAACTCCTTTAATGGTATTGCTTTGATCTTCTACGCCAATTACAATATATGATCTATTGCTAGGATTGGCATTAGATAGTGCACAGATGTGCTTTAAAAACTTGGCCTTTTCTCGTCTATTTTTAAGCCCAAGACGTTCCTTTTTATCAAAAAAACTATTTTCATCATTAAAGGAAAGTAGGTTTTTTATAAGTAGCCTTTTGTTTATCATACCTTGTTACATTCTACATGGGCTAATTTAGTAAAAGTATTGTTCTTGTAGATAGTTAGCTACTCATTAAGATATAATATTAAACTATTTTTGTACTTTATACGTTGTTTATATGATGATAAAAAGGGTTTTATTGTGTTTAGTACTTCTTATTGCTGTTACCGGAACGGCTCAAGTTGATTCGTTGTACTACAAAACCCAAAAGATTGCTGTAAAGGATAGTATCACCTTCTATCACCTCAGCACCAATCCGGATTTTTTTACGCTAAGCACCACTAAGGGTTTGCTCGTTGATAAAAAAGATTATAAAGTTGATTTTAAGAAATCCATATTAGTTTTAATCCCGGATTTTTTCACTACTTACAAAAATATAGATTCTTTAGTGGTGCGATTTTATCCCTATCCCGATTTTTTGACCCGAACCTATTCCGGGCTCGACCCTAAGCTCATTGTAACAAATACACGAATACCACACCCAATTAGCCAGGAATCCCGTGTTGATAAATTAACAAAAAAACCTTTGGAAGGGCTAGATACACAAGGTAGTATTATTCGAGGGATTAGTGTGGGTACTAATCAAGATGCCGTATTAAATTCCGTTTTAGATTTGACGATAGAAGGGAAATTGTCTCCTAGGATTAATCTACGAGCGCGAATTAATGATACCAATATCCCCATTCAGGAAAATGGGTATTCACAAGATTTAAAAGACTTGGATAGGGTGTATATGGAAATGGAAGGGCCAAAATGGATGATCAAAGCCGGTGATATTTTTCTACAAAATAAGCAAACCTATTTTATGGATTTTACGAAGAAGGTTTCCGGTGTCTCGGTAGCGACACGTTTTGATAGCTTACATTTTTCTGCCTCAGGTGCTTTGGTTAAAGGGCGTTTTACCAGCTATCAATTTCAAGGGCAAGAAGCCAATCAAGGGCCTTATAAACTAAAGGGACAATCCGGAGAATCCTATATATTTATTATTAATGCAAGCGAAAAAGTGTATATAAATGGTGTTTTACAAAAACGAGGTGAGCAGGCCGATTATCTGGTAGATTATACAACTGGAGAAATACGGTTTATGCCTACTAAACCTATTACTTCGGATATGAGAATACGTGTAGAGTTTCAATATTCCGATAGAAATTATACCCGTTTTGTAACTCACGATGGTGTTACCTATCGAGGTAAAAAACTGCAAGTAGGGGCTTTTTTTTATAGAGAGTCCGATGTAAAAAATCAACCCTTACAGCAGAACTTGACCGAAGAGCAGATTGCAATGTTGGCAAATTTGGAGAATACGGATACACAACTGATGTTTACCAATGCCGTTGAAACGGATTATGCTGAAAATCTTATTTTATACCGTAAGATTATTGTAGGTGCAGCTACCATTTTTGAGTATTCGACTGATGTTAATGAAACATTGTATCAGGTCGATTTTACCTTCGTAGGCCCACAACAAGGGGACTACAAAGTATTGGAATATCTTGCGAATGGAAAAAAGATGGAATATGTAGGTATGGGACTTGGAGATTATGTGGCAGCTTCGCCCTTAATAGCACCATCAAAACAACAGTTAGCGGTTATCAATGCAAAGTATCAGCCTTCTCTAAAAACCGATTTTTCTATGGAACTGGCTTATAGTGATCAGGATGCCAATTTGTTTTCTCCACTGGATAATAACGCCAATCAAGCTCCTGCCATAAAAATGCGGTGGCAGCAATCTTTATTAGATACCACAGCTACCGGTTGGCAGTTACAAGGGCATGTACAGTTTGATTTTTTACATCGTAATTTTAAGAGTATTGAACGGATTTATGCTGTAGAGTTTAATAGGGATTGGAATCTTACGCAGCCTGCCGGAAATCAACGGTGGTTACAAACGGGACTGCATGTATACAAAAAAGGAAAAGGCTATATTGATTATAGCTTTGAAAATCTAAATTTCACGGGTAGTTATAACGGAAATAGACATCGTATTGCCACAGATTATACGTTTAACAATAGTCAATTTACACATAACACTAGTTATTTGACTAGCGAAGGAAACTTAACAAATTCAAGGTTTTTACAGTCTAAAACCTCCCTTATGTACCACAAAAAAAAATGGTGGTTTCGTACACTTTTAGATGTTGAAAATAATAAACAGCAATCTCAAACCACACAAGAGTTGAGTCAAAAATCCTATCGTTTTACGGATGTACAAGCACTTTTTGGTATTGGGGATAGTACTAAAGTTTTTATGGCTTTAGGAATGGGTGCTCACCAAAACGATAGCTTAAAAAATGGGACAATACAACCTACTGATAATGCCAACACCTGGTTTATAGATACCCAGCTGCTAAAAAACAAAAATTCACAATTAAAATGCTATGCCAATTACCGTTTGGTACGTTATCAAGATCAACCGGATTTGGATGCTTTTAACACTAATATATTTTACAAACAAAACGTATTTGACCAATTCATACAACTAGTGACGAATTATCAAAACAAAGCGGGGAATATTCCGGAACAAGAGTATCAATATATCGAAACAGATCAGGGCCAAGGCTATTACACCTGGATAGATTATAATGAAAATGGCATTCAGGAGCTAGACGAGTTTGAGATAGCTCAGTTTGCCGATCAGGCCAATTTTCTTCGAGTAGCTTTACCAAATGTTACTTATATACCTACACAAGAAGCCTCTTTACAACAATCTATAATGTTGAATTTCTCCAAGTGGAATACCCAAAAAGGGCTCAAAAAAATAGTATCGCATTGGAGCAACCAATTACAAATTTTAGCCAAAAACAACCAACGTAAATCAGCAGAGGCTCTACATCTTAATCCATTTTCCGCTGTGGATGAAGCACTTGCTGTACAATACAATCTTAGAAATTCTTTATTCTTTAATCGAGGGAAAGCACATTATTCCACAACCTATCAGTTTACAAATTTGCGACAGAAAACCGTTCATTTATTTAACACACAAGAGCTTTTTTCCCGTACACACCGCTTGTTGTTTCGTCATAAAATTCAAGAAAATTGGCAGTTAGGCTTTATTTTATCACAAACGAGGAATAGCAGTAGCAGCGATACTTTTACATCAAGAGATTTTGATATTTTGTCAAGAGATTTCTCTCCGGAAGTAACCTATTTGTTTAGTAAAAAGCATTGGCTTAAATCATCGTATTCTACTACACGAAAAGAAAATTTTAAAGGGGATTTAGAAGTGCTAAATAAACGACAAATATCGGTTGATTATTTATATACAAATAAAAAAGATACCCGTTTTTCTGTGGGTGTAAAATGGTTAGAAAATGATTTTACAGGTATGGGGTTTTCGGTTGTTGGTTACCAAATGTTAGAAGGCTTACAACCCGGTAAAAATATATTGTGGAATGTGTTGTGGAGTAAAAAGATTAATTCATTTATGTTTCTCAATTTAAACTACTCAGCTAGGGCTAATACCATTTCCAGAACGGTACATAATGGCACCGTACAATTACGTGCTCAGTTTTAACATTTATTTAAGCAACGATACTATCTTTTAACATCTTCAAATCATATAATCTTAAAAGTAAATTATCCATGAAAAAATTAGTAATACTAGTATTATTAGCTACTGTTTTTGTTTCCGGTTATGCTCAGGAAGAAGAGGTCGTTCAAAAACAAAATGAAGTCTATTTAAATGCCTTTAATTTAATCACCTTTAAGTGGCTAGATGTGTCGTATGAACGGGTACTTAACGAAGAATCGTCTGTAGGTATTTCTACTCTAGTGAGCCTAGATAAGGAGTCTTATGGCTACGACTCGTATCGTAAATTTTCAATTACACCCTATTATCGTCACTTTTTTTCTAAGGACTATGCCAAAGGTTTTTTCATGGAAGCTTTTACTATGATTAATAGTGGAGATTACGAAACGTATAATTACTATTATAATGAAGCAACAGATCAATACATTGATGAAACCAATACAAATTCTTACACCGATATAGCTTTTGGAATAGGTGTAGGCGGCAAATTTGTCTCCAAAAGAGGTTTTATTGGTGAGATACATGCTGGTGTAGGACGTAACTTATTTAATGATAATGCTCCGAATGTAGTTGGAAGAGGGAGCATCTCTTTTGGATTTCGATTTTAGAGCTAAAAGGTTTATTTTTTAATCCATTCTAGTATCTTTGTCAAAATTTATTAAGATATGACAAATTTTGTTGAAGAATTACGTTGGAGAGGGCTAATACATGATAGTATTCCTGAAACAGAGGATTATTTATACACGCACAAAACAGTGGGTTATATCGGTTTTGATCCTACTGCCGATTCCTTACATATTGGGAGTTTAGTGCCAATCTTGGTATTAAAGCATTTCCAAAATGCGGGACATACACCTATTGCATTGGTGGGTGGCGCAACCGGAATGATTGGTGATCCATCCGGAAAATCAGCCGAACGTAATTTGTTAGACGAAGAAGCTTTAGCTAAAAATGTAGCTGGTGTTCAAGCGCAATTAGCTCGTTTTCTTGATTTTGAAACTAAGGCCGCCAACAAAGCGGTTTTGGTCAATAATTACGATTGGATGAAGGCTTTTTCCCTGATAGATTTTGTCCGTGATATTGGTAAACATTTAACGGTGAATTATATGATGGCGAAAGACTCCGTAAAAAAACGTTTGGGGTCGGATGCTAAAGAGGGAATGAGTTTTACCGAATTTACCTATCAGCTTTTTCAAGGCTATGATTTTTTACACTTGTACAAGCATTACAATTGCAGGATTCAGATGGGAGGTTCAGATCAATGGGGGAACATTACCACCGGTACAGAATTAATCCGTAGGAAAGCTAAAGGTAAAGCTTATGCGCTTACGGTTCCGTTAATAACTAAATCTGATGGTACCAAGTTTGGTAAATCTGAAGGCGGTAATATTTGGTTAGATGCCAATCGTACATCTCCTTATAAATTTTACCAATATTGGTTGAATACCAGTGATGAAGATGCGGAAAAATATATTAAAATTTTCACTTTCTTAGATAAAGACACCGTAGATTCTTTGATAAAAGAGCATAAAGAAATGCCTCATCTGCGCTTGTTACAAAAGAAAATAGGCGAAGAAGTAACGCTAATGACACACGGTAAAGAAGCCTATGACAACGCCTTAAAAGCAACACAAATCTTATTTGGAAAATCTACCGCAGCAGATTTAAGGAGTCTGGATGAACAGACTTTTTTAGATGTTTTTGATGGCGTACCTGTATCTGAAATAACCCAAGCGGATATCGATAACGGGATTGATATTATTGATGCTTTCCACGAAAAATCGGGTTTTCTTAAATCAAATGGCGAAGTGAGGAGAGCTTTAAAAGAAAACTCCATCTCGGTAAATAAAGCTAAAGTAGCCGAAGCTTATACCATCACATCAGCTGATTTGATAGCACAAAAATATGTGTTGTTACAACGAGGTAAAAAGAAATATTTTTTATTAAAAATAGGATCGTAAACACGCGCTATACTCGGTTCCCAAAAATAGTCAAAAAAAAACCGGCATACATTGGGTATACCGGTTTTTTGTATTAAAAACATTCTATTACAAACGCTCTTATTTTGTTATTTCTTTTCTCTAACTAAGTAGATATAAACCGGATAATGATCGCTATATCCACCGGTAAAAGTTCCGTTGCTCCAACTCCTGTATGGATAGCCTTTATAGCGTCCTTTAGAATTGGTTAAATAATGTGGATTAAAGACATTGGCTTTATAAAACTCCCAAGTCTTATAATTTTTATCTTTAGCCAATAAAGGTGATGTCATAAAAATTTGATCAAAAAGATTGATGTTATCACGATACCCTAAGGTACTGTAACCCCGTCTGAATAAATCCTCCATAGGGTTGTAGATGCCACCATCTTTTACCTCTTTTTTGACGCCGGTTGCTTGTAAAACTTTTTTCATACTGGCATTAGTCGGATCGTCATTTAAATCGCCCATCCCAATGATTTTTGGATTCTCATACATTTTTTGTAAGGAATCAATCATTTTTTTGTTGTACTTAGCAGCCCCCATACGTAAGGGTCTACTACGGGCTTCACCACCTCTTCTAGAAGGCCAATGATTGACAATTACATGAATCATTTCACCATCTAAAACACCAGAAACCAACAACTGGTTTCGTGTATAAACACGTTTACCCTCATTGTACAATTTTACTTCATACGATTTACTGGCAGTGGGTTTAAAATAACGACTTTGGTAGAGTAAGGCTACATCAATTCCCCTCTTATCCGGTGAATCATAGTGGATGATACTGTAATGTTTATCTTTAAGATATTTTGATTCGACTAAATCTTCTAAAACATGTTTGTTCTCTACCTCGGATACACCAATAATGGTTGGGCTGTTTTTGGCTTCTTTACTACCAATATCTGCAATAACCTTGGCCATATTATCAATTTTTTTCCAATAGGCGACACTTCTATTTCCTTTTAACTCCATAATAGGACTACGTTCATCCCACAAATCAGGTTCGTCAATAGTATCAAATAGATTTTCTAAATTGTAGAAAGCAATAGTTCTAATGTTGTACTCAGAACCGGAAAAGGAATTGGTTTTTGAGGGACCTTTTTGGTTGACGGTGCTGCCACAAGAAAGTGTAATAAGCCCTGTAAAAAGGCTAAAAACAGTAAGTAATTTTAAGCTACGATGCATAGTATATTATTTATTAGGCGAATTTACAAACAATATTTTAGATTTGATGGTATCCGTTTGTTATTATTATGTTTCTTTTTCTTGTTGTATTTTTGCTACAAAGTCTAGGGGTGCGATGCTGTCGGTAATTTGTAAATCCCCGATTTGAGTCCGTCGTAGTTTTGATAAATATGCCCCGGATTGTAAGGCTTTCCCAAAATCATCCGCAAGCGTTCGTATATAGGTTCCTTTGCTACATCGAACTCTAAAATCGATATGGGGTAAATGAATACCGGTGATTTCAAATTCATAAATATGAACTGTTCTACTTTTTACAGCTACCGTTTCTCCGCTACGAGCTATGTCGTAAAGGCGCTTTCCGTCTTGTTTAATGGCAGAATACAGTGGAGGCGTTTGTGTAATATCACCTAAAAATTGTTCAGTTGTTTTAAGAATAAGAGCTTTTGTTATGTGTTCGATTGGATAGTGTTTATTAATCTCGGTTTCTAAATCAAAAGAAGGGGTTGTGGCACCTAGGGTAAAAGTTCCGGTATACTCTTTGAATAAAGCTTGATATTCATTAATTTTTTTGGTAAATTTACCGGTACAGATTAACAATAAACCGGTCGCTAATGGATCTAGAGTTCCGGCATGTCCTACTTTTATTTTTTTTAGCTTATAAGTGTTTCGTATAGCCCATCGTAACTTATTGACCACCTGAAATGATGTCCAGCCCAAAGGTTTGTCAATTAAAAGTAATTGACCGTTAATAAATTCTTCTTTGGTCATTAATTAAAGAATAATTGGTATCCAATGGCCATAAGTCCTATCAGAAAACAGTACATAGCAAAATAAATAAGTTTGCTTCGTTTTACCAGATTTATCATCCAAGTACAGGCCCAAAGACCGGCAATAAAAGCGGCAATAAATCCTACGGAAATAGGCATAATCTGTTGGCTTGAAAAATTAATTTCACCGCCCATTAGGTCTTTTGCAACTTTTCCAAAGATAAGGGGAACCACCATTAAAAAAGAAAAACGTGCCGCACGTTCTCTATCTACACCTAGCAATACAGATGTGGAAATAGTAGCACCGGATCGGGAAATTCCGGGAAGCATGGCAATGGCTTGAGAAATACCGATAAGGAGTGCATTGGTATACGAAACCCCCTTGTTGGTGTTTTTGGCTTTATCCGCTAGAAACAGAAGCGCACCGGTTACTAACAACATAAAGCCGACTAATAATATTTTACCATTAAAAAAGCTTTCTAATTGCTCCTCAAAAAGCAAACCTATAACTACTGCCGGAAGCATTGAGATTATTATTTTTAATGAAAACCTCATCTCGTCATTCCAGGTAAACTGAAAAATACCCTTGATAATTTCAAGAATCTCTTTTCTAAATACAACTAAGGTACTCAATGCTGTCGCAAAATGTAAAACAACGGTAAAAGTTAGACTTTCTTTAGGCAGTGAATGATCGCCAAAGAGTGCTTTGATAATTTCTAAATGCCCACTAGACGAAACCGGTAGAAACTCCGTTAAGCCTTGAATTATCCCTAAAATAAATGCTTCAATAAGGTTCATTTAGCCGGTTTTTCTTGATATAGTATGGCATAAATAGTTACAGCAAAACCAATTAAAACTAAGGTGGGAGCAAGGCGAATACGTCGAAAGTTGTATATAGCATCGTTAAAAACCTTGGGGTCGTCACTACCGCCTCCGGCCATTAAAATAAAACCAATGGCAATGATAAGAATAGCGATGGACAAGATCTGATAATTGCGCTTTCCAAATAAAAACGTTTTATTAGATTTTGGAACTTCTTTTTTTTGTTTGTTTTTACCCATTTTATATATTTTATGACTGCAAATCTACTAAAGGAGCCTAAATAACATACCTAATAAGCTGTTAATTTATAAAACATCAATAATACAATTCATCGGTTCTAAGGTTTAGAAAACGTCGGGTGGCAAAAAAGGTGCTAATCCAAGTGATTAAAATTCCCAAAGCTAAAACTCCTCCAAATACAATTCCCATTAATGGGTAATCGTCAACTATTTTAATCTCCGGCACCTGCTGTTCAATATAATAACTTAATCCGAGTAAGGCAATGATAGCTAATAAAGCCCCCAAAATCCCCAACTTAATACTGGTCCAAATAAAAGGGCGTCTTATAAAACCCTTTGTGGCTCCTACCATTTGCATGGTTTTGATAATAAAACGTTTAGAATACACAGAAAGTCTAATAGAGCTATTGATAAGTACTACGGCGATTAAGGTTAACAAACCGCTAAAAACAAGAATCCAAATACTGATTCTATTAATATTTTTATTCAATAATTCAATAAGGGGTTTATCGTATGATATTTCGTAGACCAAGCTGTTTTTGGATAAATCCCCTTCAATTTTTTTGAGTTTATCCGCAGTAACAAAGTTCGACTTTAAATGTAAATTAATGGCATCTTTAAGAGGGTTAGTGCCTAAAAAATCTAAAAAGTCCTGACCGATTTCTTCTTGCATAATTTCGGCTGCTTTTTCTTTAGAAACAAACTCTAACGTTTTGGTGTATTCTTTTTGGCGCAAGCTCTTTTTAAAATCGGCAACAGCATTAACATCTTGAGCATCTTTTAAGAAAACATTCAAGGTAACCTGCTCTTTAAAATGTTGAGCTAAAGCTTTAGTTTTTAAAACGATTAATCCTAAAAGTCCAAGGAGAAACAGTATCAAGGCAATACTTACAATTACAGATAAGTACGAAGAACGCAAGCGTTTTTTTTGATATTTTTCAAAAGAATTTGCCATAGAAAGTTATAATGGAGTGCAAGATACTATATTAATGCATAATCTAGAAATTTTATTCGATATCTTGACACAATTCGATTAACACACCTTGAGTTGTTTTTGGGTGTAAGAATGCGACCCATTTATTATCAGCTCCTTTTTTAGGGATTTCGTTAAGCACGATAAATCCTTCGCTTTTCATTCTGGAAATTTCAGCATAAATATCATCAACGGCAAAAGCAATATGATGAATGCCTTCGCCTCTTTTGGCGATAAATTTTGCAATGGGGCTTTCCGGATTAGTCGCTTCGAGCAATTCTATTTTATTTGGTCCCGATTTAAAAAATGAAGTGGTAACACCCTCACTAGCTACAGATTCCGATTTATAGGGTGGTTCCCCAAATAATTTAGTATACAAATCATTTGCTTTTTTTAGGTCACTTACAGCAATGCCGATATGTTCTATTTTCTTCATAAGTTACACACAATAAAAAATGGTTATACGTGTCTTTGCAAAATTACACGTTTTATTGATACGGAGCTAATATCAAAGTAAAGCGGTCGTCAGAAGTGGATTCTTCATTTTTTTCCCGTAATTTGCACAGAAAACACAACGGACATGGAAACTAACAGACAAAAGAAAATAGCCGGAATTATTCAACAAGATTTAGCTGAAATTATGCAAGAAGCATTACGTGAATCACACAGGGGTGTTATTATTTCTGTTACCAAAGTAAGGGTCAGTTCTGATTTAGGCGAGGCAAAAGTGTATATAAGTGTTTTTCCTACGCAGCATAGAGAGGCTGTTGTTGAAGAAACCATAAAGCATTCGCATCTCATCAGGCATAAGTTAGCACAGCGAACCCGTAACCAACTGCGGCGTGTTCCTGAATTGCACTTTTTTGTCGATGATTCTTTAGATTATATAGAAAATATTGACAAGGCGTTAAAAGGGGATGTAGAAAATCCTATTGAGCACCCTGAAATATTGCCCAAAAGAAAAAAAATATAACGTTTATTTCGGTGTTTTTAAGAGAAATAAAGCAGCTACTTAAATTTAAGTAACTGCTTTACATTAACATTAACCAAATCTAAATATTAATTTTTTAATTAAAGAGACGAGTACCATCATCTTGATAGCTATACTTAAAGTGTACATACCCGGATTCTCCTTGTTCATTATAAAAGCCTTTTAACCAAAATTTTACATATTTACCTGAGGCCGTTTTTACAATATAAATATGATTGTTAGGGTTGTATGTTGGTGGTGGGCCACTAAATTCTATTGCTCCGATAAAAACGGTATTTCCATTAGAAGTTATCATTGTAGGTGGATAGGTTGCCACACTTTCTACAATCTGGATGCTTGTATCTGGTGTATAACCCGATTCGGGGGCTTCTGTTACCGAATCAAAATCGACACTACCTAAATCTAACACAGCCGCTTCGCCATCTCCAGAAGTTCCTCCGTTTGTACGTATATTGTATCTGTTGAAAGCGATATCCCAATTGGTATTAGTCTGATAGTTGTTATTATCTATTCCGGAAAGCTCTGCTCCACTAGAGAAAGAAAAATAAATCCAATCCTCGCCGTAATCCGTTTCTCTACTCAAGATTATTTCATCTGTATTAATAGAGTTTGAAGAGTCCGATTCTTTGGTACAAGATAGTAAAAAGGTGCTGGCAATAAATGTGATGATAAAATTTTGAAAAAGTTTCATATGTATTGATTTATATATTAATAAATGATTCAAGATGTAGATGTACTCCCATAAAAAAACTTCTACCCGGGTCAGTAAATGTGTCAAAGGTAACTATGGGTGCATGGTAATCTAATAGATTGTTAACTCCTATAGAGAAATCTCCAAAATTTTTGTACTGTTGATTTAGGCTAAATCTCCAAATGGAGTATCCGTCATAATGGACAGGGTATGCGGCTTCAATTATTTGATCATTAATAGACAGTTCATCAATGACCTTAAAATCTTTTGGACCCGTATACTTTCCTGTAAGAGCCGCTTTAAGTTTGTATTTTTTTGTTTGGTATTGGTAATTTAATTGTAAAGTAGCATTGTGTGGACTACCACTGGATATTCGTATTCCCTCTGTAGGAGACTCCATAACAAAAGAATAGCCTGCCTGTAATCTAAACGGTCTTATAGGTTGATACTGAATTAACAGATCAACACCTGTTAAATCTGAGCTCTTAGTATTATAATATTGGTAAATGGTTTGATTATCACGCCATAATCCTTCAATCTTGTTTTTGAATTTGTTTTTATAAAAACTAATTGATGCATTAATTTTAGGGTGGGAATATTCTAAAGATCCTGCAAAATAATTAGAGGTTTCCGGTTTTAGGTCTTCATTTCCTTTTATGGTAAACATACCGAGTAAATCCCAATCCATATAGAGTTCTTTGAGATTTGGAGATCTATATCCCGAAGCAAAATTTGTGCGTAAAGTTATAGGGTAGTTCTTGTACATTAATGCGATTTTTGGGGTAAAATGAGCACCAAACGAGGAGTGATATTCACTACGAATGCCAAGGATAAGATTCCATTTATCGCGAAAATTTATATCATCTTGCATAAATAACACACTAGTAGACATAGACTTCTTGGATATAGCATCTTGCACAAAAAAAGTAGATAGTAAAGACTCACTTAAATATTCCATTCCTACCGAGAGATTTTGCTTGTCGTTAAGTTGAAAAATCCCTGATACCTTTGGATTTTGTATTTGATGCCGGTATTTAAGATCTTGATCTGACAACAATTCTAGATAATTGTATTTAGAATACGTATCTTGTCGGAAGCTCAACAGGTATTGTGTTTTTTCTGAAGCCTTATATGTGGTCTTTAGGGTATAATTAAAGTCCTTATATCTATCGTGTTTGTTGTCAAAAATATAATCGTAAACTTGGTGTTGGTAATAACCAAATGTACTGTTTATTTTTACTTTTTGATTGAAGGTATAGTCTATGGCTTGGGTTAGGCTATAATCTTCATATCCGTTACTATGAGAAGCTTGGCTTTTCTTAGGTACATAAACAATGCTGTCTATTGCCGTATAGTTTTTTACTACAGAATCCGTATCGAACAACTGATAGGCATCTGCAGATTTATACGTAAGGTTTGTTTTTGCACGCCACTTTCCTTGCGTAATTCCCAGCATATAATCTTGGTTAAGATTAGGCTTATCTAAATTTTTTAGAATGGAATAATTATCATTATTCTTTGATAAACTGGGGTAATTAGTATCATACGGTGTGGTGTATTGCATAGCTATTGATCCTGAGAAAGCTTGTTGGGGCTTTTTTGTAATTATATTTATAACAGCACCCATTGCTTGTGATCCATATAGTGTTGAGCTAGCACCCCTTATAATTTCGACACGTTCAATATCTTGAGTGTTTATTCGAGAATAATCTATATTTGAACCTGTTTCTCCTGCCAATCGTTCCCCATCTACTAACACCAAAATGGCGTTAGCATTAAGTCCTTGGGCATTAATATTGGTGCCAAACCCTGCTTGATTAAAACTAATCAAGGGTATATCCGTTGTTAATACATCCTGTAGAGACTGTATGCCTCTGCTACGAATTTGTTCGCCGGTTATAATTTGTGTGAGTGTAGGACTGTTTTTTAAAGGTTTTTTGGTTCGGGTAGCCGTGATAATGACTTGTTCCAAATTAAATACATCGGTCTCTAAAAAATAAGTTTTATTTGTATTGGGGTATATCGTGTCTATTACCGGCTTATAACCTACAGCCGTAATTTCTAAAATACTTTTCTGGGGGATTAGAAAACTAGACAAACCTTTAGTGTTAGTGAGCTTGAATATTTTTTTTGAGCTAGTAATACTGGTGATGCCAAGATTTGCTTGTGAAATCACTTGCTTTGTTTCTTGATCTTTAACAAGGATTTTTACAGTTTGTGAAAATACAGGGGCTGTTACCGAAGAAAAGAGAAATAAAACGACTAATTTGCTTCGTATATTAAAGAAGTTTTTTTTGGGGGTATATAAATCTTGTGGAATCACTATAAATTGTTTAACGGGGCAAAAGTAATAGTGAAAGAATTATAAATATAACGGCATAAAAAAAATTAATGTCGATTATTTATATATATTTGCACTTCATTAAAACCCTTATTTTTAAAGGTTCTATTGTAAATCTAAAAACTAATTAAACAAAAAAATGACGAATTTTAAAAACAAAAATAACGATAAAGGACTATATGAAAATAAAGCTAAAGGAATTGAAATTGAACAGGGTTTTTATTTGTTGAAAAACAAAAACAACACCTCTGGAATTCAATTTTTTGAAAAAGAAATTGACTGCAAATATATTCAAATACATTTTTGTCTTAATGAATCAGCAAAATTGTTATTCAATGAAGGTCGTTATGGTATAGATTTAATGGCGAGTAAATCCTTATTATTGTATAATCCCACACAAGATTTACCGATTTATCTAGAGTTAAAACCCCATGCTGAAGTATTAAGTATATTAATTTCTATCGAAAAATTGCATACTTTTTTTACTCCGGAGGCTGGAATTATTCAATTTTTAAGTGAAGAAAATAAAACCAAGAAGTTTTATGCCGATAAAGCCATTTCTGCAGATGAGAGTATCGTGCTAAGCCAGATTAGCTCCTATAAAGTGCAACAGATGATGGAAAAATTGTACTTAAAAGCTAAAATATATGAGCTGCTTAGTTTGTATTTTCAACCGAAATCAGATGCGGATAATAATTGTCCTTATCTGGAAGAAGAAGAAAATGTAGAAAAAATACGCTTAGCCAAGCGTATTATTATTGAACGTATGGCTGATCCTCCAACCCTAAAAGAGTTGTCTAAAGAGATAAGTCTTCCATTAGCTTACCTTAAAGATGGTTTTAAACAAATTTATGGAGATACGGTTTTTAATTTTCTGTGGGAATACAAAATGGAGTACGCGCGTCGTATGCTAAATACCAAAAAACACAATGTTTCTGAGGTTAGTTATGAAGTGGGGTATAGTACACCAAGCCATTTTATAGCTGCTTTTAAAAAGAAATTCGGGATAACTCCTAAGAAATATATGGGCAAAATATAATGAGATACAAGCTCTGTTTTGATATCTTTGCGCGAACTACTTAACTCAAAATAATGTTAGATTTCGAACAAATCAGGGAACAATTCCCGTTATTAAAAAGGCAAGTTAACGGTAAGCCTTTGGTATATTTTGATAATGCCGCTACAGCTCAAAAACCTCAAATTGTATTGGATGTTATCGAAAAATATTATCAAACGTACAATGCCAATATTCATAGAGGAGTACATCGTTTGAGCCAAGAAGCTACAGATGCTTATGAAGTGTCTCGACGAAAAATACAAAAGCATTTTAATGCCAAAGATGCCAAAGAAATTATTTTTACCAGAGGAACCACCGAAAGTATTAATTTGGTAGCCAACGGCTTTGCCCAATTATTGGATAAAGGGGATGAAGTAATCATTTCAGAATTAGAACACCATTCCAATATTGTACCTTGGCAATTAGCTTGTGAACAATCGGGAGCAATATTACGTGTCATTCCAATTAATGATAAGGGCGAAATAGTTTTGGAAGCATTTTACCAAATACTTTCAAACAAAACAAAAGTTGTGGCTGTTAGCCATGTTTCTAATACTTTAGGAACCATTAACCCTATTAAACACATCATAGAAAAGGCACATCAGGTAGGTGCTGCTGTTTTAATCGATGGAGCGCAAGCTACCGCACATCTTAAAGTTGATGTTCAGGAATTAGACTGTGATTTTTACTGTACATCGGCACATAAAATGTTTGGACCTACAGGTATTGGTATGTTGTATGGAAAAGAGGCATGGTTGCGAAAGTTACCTCCATATCAAGGGGGAGGTGAGATGATAAAGGAGGTCACATTTACAAAGACAACCTATGCAGATATACCCTTTAAATTTGAAGCGGGAACTCCTAATATAGTGGGAGGAATAGCCTTTGGTACCGCCATTGATTTTATCAATGAGATAGGTTTACAGGCAATAGCTTCTTATGAGAATGAATTATTGGCATATGCTACTGATAAGTTAAGGGAAATACCAAATCTTAGCATAATTGGCACTGCAGCTGATAAAGCGGCTGTAGTTTCTTTTGTGATAGCCAATATTCACCCTTTTGATGTAGGTAGCATTATTGATAAATTGGGTGTGGCGGTTCGAACCGGTCACCATTGTACACAACCTATTATGCAGCACTTCAAAATTCCCGGTACGATACGAGCTTCATTCGCCTTTTATAATACTCAAAAAGAGATTGATATGTTTATTGAATCTTTAAAAAAATCCGTACAAATGTTAGCGTAATTTAAAAAACCACAAGAAATTTTTATTAAGTTTCTAATAAGAAAGATATTTTTTTATACATTTGCCCTGCTAAATTTTTAGCAAGCAATATTTAATTAACCTAATTTTTTTTATTATGAAAAAAACCCTTTTATTATTAGTCACTTTTACTTTGATCATGTACTCTTGTACATCAAATGTGGAATCTGAGAATTTTGATAACAATCAAGCTGTCAGTAAAGCAAAACTAGAGGTTCCCACTCAAAGAAATTGTGCTGCTATGGATGTTTTGGCTGCAAAAATCCAAGCAAACCCCAGCTTAGAGAAAAAAATGAATGATATAGAAAGATTTACTTATGATTATGAAAATTATGTAAAATTCCTTGCCACAGGTAAAAAGCCTAATAATCACGGAAACGGCGGTGGCGGTGGAGGATCTGATCCTACTCCATATACAGGAACCGTTACTATACCGGTAGTAGTTCATGTAATCTACAGCAATAGCCAAGAGAATATTAGTGATGCTCAAATACAATCACAAATTGATGTGTTAAATGAAGATTATAATGCTGCTAATAGTGATTTTTCTAGCATTCCATCAGAATTTGCGGGTGTTGCAACTAATGCAGACATTCATTTTACACTATCTGCTGTAACCAGAAAATCATCTTCTACAACCTCTTGGGGAACTAATGATGCGATGAAACATTCTAGCCAAGGTGGTGTTGATGCATGGGATAGCTCACAGTATTTAAACCTTTGGGTTTGTAATATTGGCGGTGGCATTCTTGGGTATGCACAATTTCCAGGTGGTGATCCAGCTACTGATGGTGTAGTTATAGGACCAAACTATTTTGGAAGAACAGGTTATGTTTCTGCTCCATACGATTTAGGTAGAACAGCAAGTCATGAAGTAGGACACTGGTTAAATCTTAGACATATCTGGGGTGACGGTAGATGTCGTCAAGATGATTATGTGACGGATACACCAAGTTCTGACAGACCTAATTACGGATGTCCTTCTTACCCCACAGTTCACTGTCGTAGCAATGATATGACGATGAATTATATGGACTATGTTGATGATGGTTGTATGTATATGTTTACCGATGGACAAAATACAAGAATGCGTGCATTATTTGCTGCAGGAGGAGCAAGAGAATCCTTTGTACAATAATAATGGTAAAACCGAATAG